>CANFIE010000353.1 GCA_947446625.1 Acetobacteraceae bacterium
AATTTCCTGCATCCGGGCAGAGCCGGCATCCATGCCCATCACCTGGCTTGCGGTGATGGCGCCGTAGGCGATGGACAACGCCCCCAGCACAATGATGATTAATAACTGATCGGTCATTCTTCGACCCTTTCCCCCATTCTGAACCGCGCCTTTTATTCCCAGCCCGCCCGCCTTGCGGCGCGCGCACCCCTCCTGCGGCGCTAACTTTGGTAGGCTATGCGGCTTGTAGCCCGGCGCGCAACGGTGCCCGGGCCAATTCCACGCCCTGAATCAGCGAAAATTGGCCCGAATTGGGCTAGTTAACCATTTGTAAATGGCCGCGCGGCGCTTGCTTCAGGGCCGCCGGGCCGCCACCATGCCGGCACTGAAGTGAATGACGGGAGACGCGAATGCTGCGGCGTGACCTGCTGGCCACCGGGCTGGCCTTGGGGACCACCTCGATTCTGGCTGCCCCGGCCCTGGCGCAAACCCCGGCCCCAACGGCTGCCGAGACGCTGGTGGAGAAGAAGGTCTTCGAGTTGGCCAACTATTCCACCCGGGGCGGCGCGGTTATTCCCAATGTGCGGGTGGGCTACCAGACCATGGGGCGGCTGAACCCCGCCGGCACCAATGCCGTGCTGGTCTGCCACTTCTTCAGTGGAGACAGCCACGCCTTCGGCCGCTACGAGGCCGCCGGCCCGGCCGGCTACTGGGACGCCATCATCGGCCCCGGCAAGGCGATAGACACCAACCGCTATTTCGCCGTTTCGGTGGACTGCCTGGCCAATGTGAACGTGCCGAATGCCCGCACCGTCACCACCGGACCGGCCAGCCTGAACCCGGCCACCGGCCGCCCCTACGGCATGGATTTCCCTGTGGTGGCCATGCGCGACTTCGTCGAGGTGCAGAAGGCCCTGCTGGACAGCCTGGGCGTGAAGAAGCTGCACATGGTCACCGGCCCCTCCAATGGCGCGTTGCAGGCGGTGGAATGGGCCGCGGCGCATCCCGGCTTCATCGAGCGCGTCATGCCCGTCATCGGCGGCGCCGAGTTCGACGCCTGGATGATCGGCTGGCTCAACATCTGGGAATCGCCCATCAAGCTGGACCCCAACTGGCGCAATGGCGACTATTACGGCCCGGGCCGCGAAGCCCCGCTGCGTGGCCTGGCCGAGGCCTGGAAGCTGGTGACGCTGCACGCCCGCGACCGCGCCTCACTGACCACCCATGGCCGCAAGGTAGTGGAGGGGCAGAACCCCGCCCGCAACATCAATGACCTGTTCGCGGTGGAAAAGTGGCTGGACGACGCCGCCATGGCCCGCGCCCGCACGTCAGACGCCACTTCCTTCATCTACATGGTGCGCGCCAATCAGCTCTTCCTGCACGAATACCCCAGCTACGAGGCCGCGTTGGCCCGCGCCCCGCACCGCTGGCTGGTGATCCCCAGCCCGAACGACCACGTGTTTCTGCCCGATGCCATGCGCGAGATGGTGGAAGCCCTGCGCAAAGGCGGCAAGGCGGTGCAGCAGGCCGAGGTCCGCGGGCCGCTGGGCCACCTGAACGGGGTGGTAGGCATGGCGCCGCTGGCCGAACAAATTCGCGCCTTCATCAATAACTGAAATAAGACGTCGGAGTTTTCGTCCATGACTACTGTTCTGCAACAACTGGCCCCCACTGGCGTGCTGCGCGCCGGCGTCAACATGGGCAACTTCCTGCTGGTGACCGGCAAGGCCGCGAATGGCGACCCCACCGGCGTTTCCCCCAGCATGGCCAAGACCATCGCGGACCGTCTGGGCGTGCCGGTGCAATACGTGCCCTATGCCCGCCCCGGCGACCTGGCCGACGCGGTGGACACCAATGCCTGGGATATCGGCCTGATCGGCGCCGAGCCGCAGCGCGCCGCGAAAATCGCCTTCACCGCCGCCTACTGCGAGATTGAGGCCACCTACCTGGTGCCGGCCGGCTCGGCCATCACCAGCCTGGCCGAGGTGGATCGCCCCGGCATCCGCATCGCCGTGGCGGCGCGCGCGGCCTACGACCTTTGGCTGGAACGCAACATCAAGCACGCCACGCTGGTGCGGGTGGAAGGCGGCGGCGGCGCGGCCTGGAAAACCTTCGTCAATGACAAGCTGGATGTCTATGCCGGCCTGCGCCCCGGCCTGCTGACCGATGCCGAATCGCTGCCCGGTTCGCGCATCCTCGATGGCCAGTTCACCGCGGTGCAGCAGGCCATCGGCACCTCTCGCGCCAACCCCGAAGCGGCCGCCTGGCTGAAGGCCTTTGTGGAGGAAGCCAAGGCCAGCGGCCTGGTGGCGGGCTTCATTGCCCAGCACAAGGTGCGCGGGCTTTCCGTGGCCCCGGCGGCGGAGTAGGGCGCCGGCCCTCCCTGGTTGCGATCAGAACTGGATGACGTTGAACACGCTGATGGTTTTGTTCGCGGCCGGGGAAAGGGCAGGGATGAGCAATGGCGCCACGAAGGTGAACGGATAGGTGAAGGTGGCGCTGACGCGCATGCTGCCATCGGACTGCAAGGCGCAGGCTCGACCTGAAAAGCTGATGGAGGCGCTGTTCAGCAGCGGCACCGTGCCATAGTCCGGCGCCAGCAGGTTGTTGCAGGCGGTAATGGAAATTGGAATGGTGGCGCCAAGCTGGATCTGCCACTGCCGCAGCGCCTCGCTGGAGGCGTTGTACAGCGCCTGCTGCGTGGCGAAGTAGCGGCCGATTTCCATGATGCCGACCATCATGGTGAACAGCACACCGCCGATCAGCGCGAACTCGATGGCGGCAACTCCGCGCCGGTCCATATGCCTGGCCTTCAGCTTAATGGATTCGTACCGTCGCGCTGGCGCGCACTTGGCTGATGCTGTTGAAGGTGATGATGTTGCTGGTTGGGAAAATGGGAGTGAATGACTTGCTGACGCTGATCCGGACATAACGCGCATAGCCCCCCGGGCAGGAACCCTGACAGATCACATCGGAAGGGGTGGAGCCCTGCACCGCACCCGTGACGGGGTCCAGGCACAGGCATTCCATGCCATTCACCTGGGTAACATGCGGCCCAATGCCGGTAAGCGAGCTTTCAATCACGCCGGAGATGAACGAGGTATCGGCGGCATGGGTGGGCGCATAGGCCACGCCGGCCCGCACCGCGGCGCTGAGCCGGACCGACTGCGAAAAGGCCAGCCCCAAATCCGTGGCAGCACCCAGCAGTGCGATCAACAGCGGCGCCACCAAGGCGAATTCAACCGCTGCGGTACCCTTGCGGTTGCGCCGAAGGTGGCGGAGCAGGCGGAGCATTTGGATTACTCTCTGACCCGCACAATGCGCGACTGCGGGCGCATCACGGCAACTTCAATGGTGCCATTCAACGGATCACTGAAGCCGCGCCCCCGGCCGCGCGTGTTGCGGTTGCCATTGTAGGAGCCGTTGTTGCCGCCGAACACGCCAGGATCGCCACGCAGGTAGCGGTTCCAGGAGGTGTAGTTGGCGGTGAAGTTGGTGCAGCTGTTGAAGTTCAGCGTGCTGCTGGCCGAGACGATGATCTGCCCCGCCACCAATGCAATGCAGTTGGCGGTGGTGCCCGTCGGCCCCACCGCGCCGAAGCGCATGCAGGCCGTGGGCGCATAGACGATGCCCGCGATGTTGGTGGTGGCGGAGGTGGTGGCCGTGGTGCCGGTGATGTTCATCCGGCTGGCGGCGCAGCCTGCATCGGAGAAGTTCTTGTCCACATAAATGGCAATGCCGGGGTAGGTGCCGCCGGTGGGTGCGTTCAGCAGCACCTGGCCGCTGCTGCGCCAGGAAGGCGCGCCGGTGGTGCCGCTGCCCTGCGCGAAGATCATCGAGCAGCCGCCACTCGACGCATTGCAATTGATGCGGCTGGTATTGGCGGTGGTGAAGCTGCTGTTGAAGAACTGCATCACGCAGGTGCCGGCGCAGGTAAAGATGGCGGCGTTGCTGAGCGCGAAGCGGGCATCAACGAAGTTGATGGTGCAGACGGTGTTTGCTGCGCACAGCGTGATCGACCCGCCAGTCATATTCAGGTTCACCTTGCTGAAGGTGAAGCTGGTGGTGCCCGAGGCTGTGGTGATCGCCCCGGTTGAATGGTTGATGTTGGCAGTACCGCCGGTATTGGTGGTGTTGCTGCAATAGGTCGGGTTCACCGGCAGGTTGCCGCTTGCCGGAAAGGTGTTCGCCGCCCTGCAGCCCGAAACCGCGGGCGCGGTGTAGGTGGCCGAATCCATGTATGAAAATGGATTCGTCGCCGCCGCCTGATAGGTCAGGAAGGGGTCGGTGCAACCGGTGCAGCCACCGGCGGAAATGGTGAAGGGCGCGCTGATGGTCCCCGAATCGGCAATGGCCGAGGGACCAGTGGCATTGGCGGCCACGTTGCAGCTGTTCACCGTCAGCGTGGCGCCCGCATTCACGGTCACCGCGCTGGCCTGGCCGCTGATGCCCAGGCCCAGCAGGCATGCCGGATTGTTGGACTGCACCTGCGCCACGGCGGTGCCGGTAATGGTCTGGTTGGCGCCCAGGCTGGGGAACAACGCCGAAAGCGTGCGCGGCTGGGTCACCACCACGCGGACTTCCACTGAATCCTCGTCGGCGGCCAGGCTGCCATTGGTGGGCGGTGAGGCGATGGTGAC
>CANFIE010000354.1 GCA_947446625.1 Acetobacteraceae bacterium
AGGCGCTGGATGTGGTCGGGTTCGCGTTGCAGCAATGCATCCAGCAATGCGGGCGGGCCGGCCTTGGCCTTGCCGTGGCTGCCGGCGGCGAAGTGGCCGGGCAGGGCGAAGCCGAGCAGGCCGGCGGCCAGCACCACCACCGGGAAGGGCAGGTTGAGCAGGAACAGCGCGACGAAGGCGAGCGCCGCCACCAGCCAGGGCAGGTTGCCCTTCAGGGCGCGCTTGGCCACGCGCAGCAGCGCTTCCACCACCAGCACCAGCACGGCGGCCTTGAGGCCAAAGAACAGCGCGGTGACGAAGGGCACCTGGCCGAAGCCGGCGTAGATGGCGCTCAGCCCGAGCATGACCAGCGCGCCGGGGATGACAAAGAGCAGGCCGGCGGCAACGCCGCCCTTCACCCCATGCAGCAGCCAGCCGAGATAGGTGGCGAGTTGCATCGCCTCCGGCCCCGGCAGCAGGGTGCAGAAGTTGAGCGCGTGCAGGAAACGTTCGTCGGAAACCCAGCGGCGTTCATCCACCACCTCGCGGTGCATCAGCGCGATTTGGCCGGCGGGGCCGCCGAAGCTGAGGCAGCCGATGCGGAGCCAGACCTTGAAGGCCTGGGCGAAGCTGGGGAAGTCAGGGCTGCTCATGCGGGTTTTCCGGCGGGCCAGTTGTGGGCTTCCGCGGTGGCGTCTCGGCACCAGCGGAAGAAGGCGTCGTAGAGGGCCAGGCCGGCTTCAAGCTGGGCCAGGTCGTCGCGGTACATGCGTGAGAGGCCGAGCGAGGCGGCGAGCAGGCCGGCGGCTTCGGGCGCGAGGTGGAGGTTGGCGGTGTCGGCGCCGCGCACGATGAGGGCGAGACGGTCCAGCGCTTCGGTGTGCAGGCCAAATTCGTCGAGCATGACGTCAAAGGTGCAGAGCGGGCCGCGATGGGTCCAGAAGCTGTTGTCGATATCGAAGGGCGTGGCGCCGAAACGCTCGGCCACTTCGGGCACCTCGGCCGGGGCGACGAACAGGAAGACCGCGCCGGGGTCAACGAAGCGGCGGATGAGCCAGGGGCAGGCGATGCGGTCCACCTTGGGGCGGTGCCGGGTGACCCAGAGGGTGCGGCCGGCGGTGTCTCGGCGGGGCAGGTGGTCGGGCTTCAGCAGCGGGTGCTTGGCGGCGGCCCAGGCTTCGTGGCCGCCTTCCAGGGTTTCGGCCCGGGCGCCGGCCTGGCGCAACCAGGCGGCGACGCCCTGGCTGAGCTTGCGGCCGCGCAGGCAGGAGACGACGACCTGGCGGCCGTGGAATTCGGGCGCCCATTCGGCCACCGTGCGCCAGTTGCGCCATTGCGCGCCGGGCATGCTGCGCGGGTCGGCGGCGACATCCTCGGGGGTGCGGACGTCGAGCAGTATGGGGGCGTCGGGCAGGCCGAGCAGGCGGGTGAGCTGGGCGACGGTGATTTCATCAGGGGCCGGCATGGGCGTCCTTTCCTGGGGAGCAGGGTTTCGGGACGCGATGCTTTGGCCGGAGCCTCACGGGGTGATCGCGGCACCCCTTGGGCAGCATGGTGACGAGGACGGGCCGATTGTGTCAAGCATGCAGGAAGCACGGAGGACGCCATGACCCAACCCATTCGCGGGGCCGAGATTTTGCTGCGTACGCTGGCCCGTGCCGGGGTGGGCACGGTGTTCACGCTGTCGGGCAATCACATCATGAGCGTGTTCGACGCCGCGCCGGGGCAGGGGATTGAACTCATCCATGTGCGGCAGGAAGCGGCGGCGGTGCATATGGCCGATGCCTGGGCGCGGCTGACCGGGCAGGTGGGCGTGGCGCTGGTGACCGGCGGGCAGGGCCATGCCAATGCCGTGGCGGCGCTGTGCACCGCCCAGGCCGGCGAGGTGCCGGTGCTGCTGCTGAGTGGGCATGCGCCGCTGAGCGAGTTGGGTCGTGGGGCGTTTCAGGAATTGGCGCAGGCCGAGATGGCGGCGCCGCTGTGCAAGGCGAGCGTGACGCTGCAGAGCACCGAGACGCTGGCGCAGGATATTGCCGCGGCGATGCGGCTGGCGCGGGAGGGGCGGCCGGGGCCGGTGCATGTCTCGTTGCCCACCGATGTGCTGGAGCGGGCGATTATGCAGCCGGAGCCGGCGCTGGAGTTTCAGCCGGGGCCGATGCTGCCGGATGCGGCGGTGCTGGCCGAGGTGCGGGCGGCGTTGCAGGGCGCGGCGCGGCCTTTGGTGCTGGCCGGGCCGGCGCTGTGTACGCCCAGCGGGCGGCATGCGCTGGCGGCGTTGCAGGGTGCGCTGGGCGTGCCGGTGCTGGCGATGGAAAGCCCGCGCGGGGTGAATGACCCCAGCCTGGGCGCCTTGGCCGAGGTGCTGGCGCAGGCCGATGTGGTGTGCCTGCTGGGCAAGGCGTTGGACTTCACGTTGAAATTCGGTGCTGCGGCGCCGGCGGCGCGCTGGCTGCTGCTGGAGCCGGATGCGGCGTTGATCGCCCGTGCCCATGCGGCGCTGCCGGGGCGGGTGGCGCTGGCGGCGCGCTGTGCCCCGCTGGCCGGGGCCACGCTGCTGGCGGCCGATGCCAGGCCGGTGCCGGCGCAGGCGGCCTGGCTGGCCGAGGTGCTGGCGGCGACGGCGTTTCGGCCGCCGGGCTGGGCGGGATTGCCCGAGGGTGGCGCGATTCATCCGGTGCAGTTGATGCGGGCGCTGGCGCCGTATTTGGCCCGGCCCGATGCGGTGCTGGTGAGCGATGGCGGTGAGATTGGCCAATGGGCGCAGGCCTGCCTGAGCGCGCCGAGCCGGGTTATCAATGGCGTGGCCGGGGCGATTGGCCCGGCGGTGCCCTTTGCCTTGGCGGCCAGCCGCAGCCGGCAGAATGCACCGGTGCTGGCGGTGCTGGGCGATGGCACCTGCGGCTTCCATCTGGCCGAGTTCGATACCGCGGCGCGGCATGGGCTGCCCTTTGTGGCGGTGGTGGGGAATGACAGCCGGTGGAATGCCGAGCACCAGATTCAGCTGCGGGATTTTGGCGGGCGCACCCATGGGTGCTCGCTGGCGCCGGCCACGCGGTATGATCTGGCGGCGGCGGCGCTGGGCGCGCATGGCGAGTTTGTGCAGCGGCATGAGGAATTGGCGCCGGCCCTGGCGCGGGCCTTTGCCAGCGGGCGGCCGGCCTTGGTGAATGTGCTGATTGAGGGGGTGGCGGCGCCGGTGGTGCGCCGGCCGGCTGCTTGATACGCCACATGGCGGGGCGCGGCGCGGCGTGGTAGGCGGCGTGGCAATCGGGAGAATTGCCATGCTTCGCCGCAGCCTGCTTGCCGCCACCGCTTCTGCCTTTGCCGCACCCGCCCTGGCGCAGGCGCCCTGGCCCAACCGGCCGCTGCGGATGGTGATTCCCTGGCCGCCGGGCCAGGCGACGGATTTGGCCGGGCGGCTGGCGGCGCAGTTCCTCAGCGAGGCGCTGGGGCAGAATGTGGTGCCGGAGAACAAGGCCGGGGCTGGCGGCATGATCGGCACCGATGCCGTGGCCAAGGCCACGCCGGATGGCTACACGCTGCTGGCGGCGTCCTCGGGGCCGGTTTCCATCAACCCGCTGTTTGGCCGCGCGCCCTATGACCCCGAGCGGGATCTGGCGCCGGTCGCGATGCTGGGGGTTTCGGCCTATTCGCTGGTGGTGCGGGCCGGGTTTCCGGCGGCGACGCCGGCCGAGTTCATCGCGCTGCTGCGGGCCAATCCGGGCAAGTACAGCTTTTCGTCCTCGGGCATTGGCGCCACCACGCATTTGATTGTGGAATTGTTCAACCAGCGCGGCGGGGTGCAGGCGCTGCATGTGCCGTTCAGTGGCTCGGCCGCCAGCCTGACCGCGGTGGTGGCGGGGCAGGTAGACTATACCATCGAGACCCTGGCCTCGACCGGCAACCTGGTGCGGGGCGGGCAGTTGAAGAGCTATGGCATCTCGGTGGACCGGACCAGCCCGTTGGCGCCGGGGCTGGCGCCGATCTCGCAGGGGTTTGGCATGCCGGGGTTTGACGTGGGCGCCTGGTTTGGCGTGATGGCGCCGGCCGGCACCCCGGCCCCGGTTGTGGCGCGGCTGGCGGCGGTGGTGACCGAGGCGCTGGCCAACCCGGCGGTGCGTGAGCGCTTTGCCGGCGTGGGGATTGAGGCGGAGAGCAAGGCGGGGGCGGAGTTTGCCGCGTATTTGCGCCGGCAGAAGACCAGCTTTGCCGAGATTATCCGCAGCGCCGATATCAAGCTGGACTGAGGCGCGGGAACTTTCGCGGCGGCGGCGCGTTGGAGAGGGGTAGCCAAAAAGGGATAGCCCCGATGCCCGCGCCCGTTGTTGCCCTGCCTGTTGTTGCCTTGCCGCCGCTGGCCTGCCCGGCGCGAACCCGGATGATGACCAGCGACCAGGCCGGCTTGCTGCTGCTGCTGTGCCGCGAGGCCGGGGTGGGGTTTCAGCACGGCCATAGCGAGGAACAGGCGGCGGCGCTGATTGCCGCGCTGCATGCCTGCACCGGGCGCGGCGCGCCACGGATTTAGAGCACGAAATGCGCCCTGTCGGGCGCATTTCGTGCTCTATAACTATTTGATATTAGAGCAAGAAATCCGTTCTGATGATTCCATCAGAACGGATATTGCTCTAG
>CANFIE010000355.1 GCA_947446625.1 Acetobacteraceae bacterium
GAATGCCCGATTTGAAAGCATATTCAGGCTGCCAGCCAACCGCCATCCACCGGCAGGGCAATGCCGGTCGTGAAGCTGGCAGCGTCGCTGGCCAGGTAGAGCACACCTTCGGCCACTTCCTCCGGCCGGCCAAAGCGGCCCATGGCGTGCCGGGCCCGGGACTTCGCCGCTGCTTCGGCAGGGTCGGCCCGGCGGCCCATGCTGCGCATCAGCAGCGGTGTCTCGATGGCGCCCGGCACCACCGCATTCACCCGAATGCCATCGGCCACGAAGTCCAGTGCCATGCACCGGGTGAGGCTGAGGATGGCGCCCTTGGCGGCGATATAGGCACTGTTGCCGGCGCCCCCGGCCAGCGCCAACTGGGAGCCGGTGGTAACGATGGCGCCGCCGCCCTGGCGCTGCATGGCGGGAATCACCGCCCGCGCCCACAACCAGGTGCCGTTCACATGCACCCGCATCACCGCGTCCCAATCCTCGGGCGTGGTGGTCAGCACCGTGCCGCCGGTGGAAAATCCCGCCGCGGCGTAGAGGATGTCGACGCGGCCGTGCGCCGCCAGCACGGCGGCGGCATCGGCCTCCGCCGCGCCCGGCGCCGCAACATCGGAGACGAAGGTGAGCGCACCGCCGACCAGCGCCGCGGTTTCCGCCAGCCCCGCCGCGTCGCGGTCCACCAGCGCCAGCGTGGCGCCTTCCCGCGCGAAGACCTGCGCCGTGGCGCGGCCGATGCCGGACCCGCCACCTGTGATGATCGCAACCTTGCCCTTGAGCCGCATTGTCTGTCCCCCTGCTGGCATGGCCCTGGCAAGCCTTGCGCCACGCAAGCCTTGCGCCACGCAAGCCTTGCGCCGCGAAGGATCCACCATGCCCATTCCGAATACCCTGGCCGAACTTGAAGCCGATATCGCCCGCGACCTGGAGTTGGTGGCGCATCCGCGTGCGCCATGGCTTGAGGCGAAGCAGTGCGAGGGCCAGCCAGTGTTGGATGTGCTCATCATCGGCGCCGGCCAGGGCGCCATGGCGCTGGCCTTCGCCCTGCGGCGCGACAAGGTGCGCAACATCCTGTGCATCGACCGCGCTGAGTACGGCCAGGAAGGCCCATGGGTTACCTATGCCCGCATGCCCACGCTGCGCAGTTGGAAGGACCAGACCGGGCCGGACCTGTACATCCCGGCCCTGACCTACCAGGCCTGGCACGAGGCCCAGTGGGGCGCTGCGGACTTCACCGCCCTGCGCTGGATTCCGAAGGAAAACTGGAACGACTACCTGCTGTGGTTCCGCCGCGTCGCCGGCATTCCGGTCCGCAACGGGGTGGAGGCGGGCGCGATTGAACCGGCCCGCACGGATGACGGCCTGCCCTGCCTGCGGGTGCCGACCAGCATCGGGCCGCTGCTGGCGCGCAAGGTGGTACTGGCCACCGGGCAGGAAGGCATCGGCCATTGGTGGATGCCGGAATTCCTGCAACGCCTGCCCGCCAGCTTGCGCGCGCACAGCGCCGATGCCATCGACTTCGCCGCCCTGCGTGGCCGCCGGGTGGCGGTGCTGGGGGCCGGCGCCTCGGCCTTCGACAATGCCGCCGTGGCGCTGGAAGCCGGCGCCGCCGAGGTGCACCTGTTCTGCCGCCGGGCCGAGCCGATGATCATCCAGCCCTATCGCTGGCTGACCTTTGCCGGCTTCCTGCGGCACCTGCACGAAATGCCCGATGACTGGCGCTGGCGCTTCATGAGCTACGTGCTGGGCCTGCGCGAGGGCTTCCCGGCCGACACCTATGCCCGGGTCAACCGCTTCCCCAATTTCCACCTGCATGTCGGCCGGCCCTGGACCGGCGCGCGGGAGGCCGCCGGGGCCGCGGTGGTGGAGACCCCGCGGGGTGACTTCGCCGCCGATTTCCTCATCGCCGGCACCGGCACCCGGATGGACGCGCATGCGGTGCCGGCCCTGGCCCATTGCGCCGGCAATATCGCGCTGTGGCAGGACCGCTTTACCCCGCCGGCGGCGGAGGAGAATGAACGCCTGGGCCGCTACCCCTACCTCTCGCCCGAGGGCGCCTTCCTGGAACGCAGCCCCGGCGAAACCCCCTGGATCAGCGACATCCACCTGTTCGGTATCGGCGCCAGCATGAGCTTCGGCCCCTCCGGCGCCTCGATCAACGCCATGAGCATCGCCGCGCCGCGCGCCGCTGCCGGCATCACCAAGGGTCTGTTCAGCGCCGACCTGCCGCGGCTGTATGCTGAGTTGCGCGCCTATGCGCTGCCCCAGGTGGAACTGGACGCAGCCCGGCTGGTCACCAACTGAAGCGTCACCGCCTCAGCCCGGCTGTGCCCGCCACCAGCCGGCCAGGTGTTCGGCACTGGACGCCATGCCCCAGGTGGCGTGCCAGCCGAATTCCTCGGCCAGCAGCGCCGGGTCCAGGTTCGGCCGGTCGTGGTCGCCGTGCAGGGAGATGCTTGGCGCTTCGCCCGGCGCCGCCAGGCGGCATTCCAGCCCGGGCCAGTGGCGCGCCACCTCGGCGCCCCAGCGCAGCACGGTCCAGTCCTGCGGCTGGGTGATGTTGTACAGCCGGTGGCGCAGCGCCGGCGCGCGCAGCAGCACCAGCACGGCGGCGGCCACATCGGGTGCGTAGATCCAGTCGCGCCGGCCTTCGCGCGGTAGCAGCGCTGCCTCGCCCCGCGCCGCCGCCTGCAGCAGTTGGCATTGCGGGCTGAGCGTATCCCGCGCGCCGGTGGCGCGTTCCCAGGGGCCGAACACCGCCGAAAGCCGCACGCTCAGCACATCCAGCCCCCATAGCCCCGCCAGCCGGGCCAGCACCTGTTCCGAAGCGCGCTTGGTGACGGCGTAGAGGCTTTCCGGTTCGGTGCGGCCACCTTCCCGCAGCAGGCCGCCCTCCCCCGGCACCGGGCCAAAGGCGGAACCGGAGGAAAGGTTCAGCACCCGCGCCACCCCGGCCACCTGGGCCTGGCGCAGGATGTTCACCGGCCCCAGCGTGTTCACCGCCAAAATGCCCTCGGGGTCCGCGGCTTCCCGTGCTGGGCCGGCGGTCAGCGCCGCGCCCAGCACCACATGGCGCACGCCAGGGCGCAGCACCGCCGCCACCTGCTCCGGCTTCGTCACGTCGCAGGCCAATACCTCCAGCCGGCCAGGCAGCGCAGCGAAGGCGCGTGCCGCGGCCTCCGGCAGCGGGTTGCGGTCCACCAGCGCCACCGCCGCCCCCTCGCGCAGCAGCGCCTCCGCGATGTTCAGGCCAACAAAGCCGCAGCCACCGAAGATCATTACCGTCATGCCGCATCCCCCTGGGTCCAGTGCCGTCGCCTCGCACAACTCGTGCCACGCCCTTGCCAAGCCCGACGCCCTGGCCCAGCCTGCCATGCAGCGGCGCCAGAGTGCACCGGCGATGGGATGAGAACGCCGCCACGGTGCAATACCGGGGGGCTTCAGTTGAGTATGCAAAGCGACCGTGGGCCTACCGCCCCGGCCTGGGATGTCGGCACCGATATCGGCGGCACCTTCACCGATATTCTCGCCGTGCGCGCTGGCGCGCAGGAAACCCGCATCGCCAAGGTGCCGTCCCGCCCGCATGCGCCGGTGCAGGCCATGCTGGAAGCCATCGCCGCCGTTGGGCTGCGGCGGGAGGAGGTGCGCCGCTTCGTCCATGGCACCACCCGGGTGACCAATGCGCTGGTGGAGGAACGGCTGCCGAAAGTGGCGCTGATCGCCACCGCCGGCTTTGAGGATGTGCTGGAGATTGGCCGCTACCGCCGCCAGGACCTGTACCGGCTCGACCTGCCGCCCAAGCCGCGCCCGCTGGTGCCGCCCGCCCTGTGCTTCGGCCTGGCCGAGCGGCTGGACCATACCGGCGCCGTGCTGCAACCGCTGGCGGAAGCCGAGATTGAGCGTGCCATCGCCTGGCTGCGGGCCAGCGGCGCCGAAAGCCTGGCGATCTGCCTGCTGCACGCCTACGCCAACCCGGCGCATGAACGCCTGCTGGCCGAACGCCTGGCGCCGCATGTCGCGCATCTCTGCGTCTCGCATGAGGTCAACCCCGAGGCGCGGGAATATGAGCGCGCCTCCTCCACCGCCTTCAACGCCGCGGCCATGCCCATTGCCGTGGCCTATCTGGGTGAACTGGAGCAGCGCCTGCCCCTGGGCGCCGGGCTGCAGGTGTTCCATTCGGCCGGCGCCATGGTGCCGGTGCCGGCGGCCAAGCGGCGCCCACTGGTGATGGCGGCCTCCGGCCCCGCCGCCGGGGTTTCCGCCTCCGCCCGCATGGCGCGCGAGTTGGACCGCCCGCGCGTGCTCACCTTCGACATGGGCGGCACCACCACCGATGTCTGCCTCATCGTCGATGGCCAGGCCGAGATGACCGACACGCGGATGATCGGCGGCCGCCCGTTGCGTCAGCCCATGCTGGCGGTGCATTCCATCGGTGCCGGCGGTGGCTCCATCGTCAAGCTGGGGCCGGGCGGGCTGGCGGTGGGGCCGGAAAGCGCCGGTTCGGAACCCGGCCCGGCCTGTTATGGCCGTGGCGGCACCCAGCCCACCATCACCGACGCCAACGCCGTGCTGGGCTACCTGGACCCGGATTTGCGC
>CANFIE010000356.1 GCA_947446625.1 Acetobacteraceae bacterium
CATGCGCTGGATGGCGGGGGCGGGCGTGCTGGCGGCAGCGAAGAGGGCGAACCAGATGCTGCCATCAAACCCCGGAAAGCCGAGTTCAGCCATGCCGGGGATATTGGGCAGGAAGGGGCTGCGTTGGTCGGTGGCGGCCGCCAGCACGCGGGCCTGGCCGGCCTGGACCAGCGGGCCGAAGGTGGTGAGGTCGGCGATGACGGCATCGAGCCGGCCGGCGATGAGGTCTGGCGCGATGTTGGCGTAGGCGCGGTAGGGAATGTGGGTCCATTCCATGCCGGCGGCGCGGCCGAGGAGTTCGCTGGTCATGTGCCCGACCGTGCCATTGCCGATGCTGGCATAGCTGAGCTTGCCGGGGTTGGCCTTGGCCCGGGCGATGAGCGCGGGCAGGCTTTGCGCCGGTGACGCCGCTGGCACGAAGATGAAATAGGGCGTGGTGCAGATGAGGCTGACCGGGGCGAAGTCACGCTCGGGCGCATAGGGCAGGCGCGGGCCGTAGAGGATGGGCGCGGTGGACATGGTGGGCGAGGAACAGAACAGCAGGCTGTGCTGGTCGGTGGCCTTGGCCACGGCCTCGGCGCCGATGAGGGTGTTGCCGCCGGGGCGGTTCTCGGGGACGAAAGGTTGCGGGAACGCCCGGGAGAGGGCGGCGGCGGTGAGGCGCGCGGCGCTGTCTCCGGCGCCGGCCGCGCCGTAGGGGATGACGACGCGCACCGGGCGGCTGGGCCAATCCTCGGCCTGGGCGCGGGCCAGGGCGGGGGTGGCGAGGGCGGCGAGGAGGAGGCGGCGTTTCATACGTGCACGGCCGGCTGGGGTGGTGGGGCCAGGCGGTCGAGCTCGGCCATGTCCTCGGCGGTCAAGGCCCAGCTGGTGGCGGCGACATTCTGGGCGAGCTGCGCCGGGGTGCTGGCGCCGGCGATGACGCTGCTGACGCAGGGCCGGGCGAGCAGCCATGAGAAGGCGAGTTCCACCATGGTTTTGCCGCGAGCGTCGCAGAAGGCTTGCAGCTTTTCCACCTGGGCCAGGTTGGCGTCGGTGAGGAAGTGGTCGCGCAGCAGGGGTGAGGACACCAGGCGGGTGCCGCTGTTGGGCAGGGATTCGCGCCGGTACTTGCCGGTGAGCATGCCGCTGGCGAGCGGGAAATAGGGCAGCAGGCCCAGGCCGTAATGCTGCATGGCGGTGAGCTGGCCAGCGTCCGGCTCACGCGAGAGCAGGCTGTATTCGTCCTGGCAGCTGATGATGGCGGGGCCGCCGAGGTGGCGGGCGGTCCAGGCGGCATCGGCGATTTGCCAGGGGGCGAAGTTGGAGATGCCGATGTAGCGGACCTTGCCCTGCTGGATGAGGTCCTGCATGGCGCGCAGGGTTTCCTCAAGCGGGGTGTGCGGGTCTGGCCGGTGGAATTGGTAGAGGTCGATCCAGTCCGTTTTCAGGCGGCGCAGGCTGGCTTCCACCGCCTGCATGACATAGCGGCGGCTGCCACCACGGCCTTCCGGCATGGCGGCGCCGAATTTGGTGGCCAGCACGATGCGCTTGCGGTCGGCGCCGAGGATTTCCCCCAGGAATTCCTCGGAGCGGCCGGGGTTGGGGCGGGCATAGACATCGGCGGTGTCGAACAGGGTGATGCCCTGTTCGAGTGCCGCTGCCACCACCGCGCGGGTGCCGGCAAGGTCGAGCCGGGCGCCGAAATTGTTGCAACCAATGCCGACTTCGCTGACCAGCAGGCCCGACTTGCCGAGGTTGCGCTGCTTCACCGCAGGTATTTCCAGTCAAACGCGCCATCGGGGCGGGTGGTGACGCGGCCGACGGTGGGGCTGGGGAAGTGGATGGGCAGCAGCATGGTGGAGGTATCGGCCACGCTGGTGAGGAAGGCGCGGCGCGAGACGGCGGCGGCCACCGGGTCCCAGTCGAAGACCGTGGACATCTCGGGGTCTCGGCATTGCAGGGCGTGGTGCATCATGTCTCCGGTGACGCTGGCGCGCTGGCCGCCGGAGTGGATGTTGACGCAGCAATGGCAGGGCGAGTGGCCCGGCGTGGGCGAGAGGGTGACGCAATTGTCGAGCTGGTAGTCGTCATCCACCAGCAGGGCCTGGCCGGCGGCGACGACGGGTTCGCAATTCATCTTCCAGGTCTTGCTGCGCTTGTCCTCGGCGTCCTGGCCGTGCAGGGCTTCCCAGGCGGCGTATTCGCGCTTGTGGAAAACGTATTTGGCCTTGGGGAAGGTGGGCACCCACTTGCCGTTCACCAGGGTGGTGTTCCAGCCGCAATGGTCGATGTGGAGGTGGGTGCAGAAGACGTAGTCGATGTCGTCCAGCTTCAGGCCGAGTTCCTTGAAGCCGTTTTTCCAGGGGGTTTTGTCGAAGTCCATCGGCGCTTCCCAGCCCTTGTCCTCACCGGTGCAGGTATCCACCAGCATGGTGTGGTTGGGGGTTTGCACCACGAAGGTCTGGTAGGTGATGACCAGCTTGCCGGTGGCGGGGTCGATGCCCTCGGGTTCCATGGTGCTGAGCAGGCGCTGGGCCTTGGCGGCGTCGTAGTTCAGGAACATGTCCTGCGGGGCGCGCCAGGGGCCGTCTCGTTCAATGATGCTGGAGATGGTGACGTCGCCGATGCGGATCTGGCGCATGCTGGTTTCCCCCGAGGTGTTGGGGGGAGCCTAGGACGGCGACGCAAAAACGCAAAGGCCCGGCACTCGGGTGAGTGCCGGGCCTTCGGGCGCCTACCACCGGCCGCCGTAGTAGCCGCGGGGGGCGTAGCCACCCTGCCAACCGTGGTGGTGGTGATGCCAGGGGCGATAGCCGTAGTAGGCCGGGGGCGGCGGGGGCGGGGCGTAACGGTAGCCACCGCCGTAACCGCCACCATAACCACCACCGTAGCCGCCGTGGTGATAACCGTGGCCGCCACCACCCCAGCCCGCCTGGATAACCTGGGCGGAAGCCTGCGTGGGCGCCGCGATGCTCAGGGCCACCGTGAGGGCGGCGGCGGTGAGGCTGGGAAGGAGGAAGCGCATGGTCCTTGTCCTAGTCTGTCCGGGAGAACCGGGGCGGCGTCCGTTTGGCGCCGTGAAGGAACATTCGCACAGGGCAGGTGTCGGGCGTTTCAGCGCTGGGTGAATTCGGTAACAACTGCGGTTACACGGGTGTTGCGCTGGCCCGAATGCCGCCATGATTGGGCCATGTCACGCCCTGATCCGCTGCCGCATCTGCACGCCGCCGCCGTGGCCATTCGTGAGGCTGCGACGGCTGAGATTGGCTTTGCGGCGCTGAATACGGCGTTGCAGGCGGCGCTGGGGCACCGGCTGTTCACCGTGATGGCACATGACTGGGATACGGGGTGGAACCGGCGGGTTTATTCCAGCCGGCCGAATGGTTGGCCGGTGGGTGGCGGCAAGCCGAGTGCCGAGCGGGACTTCGTGGCGCAGGTGGTGCGCGAGGGGCGGCCCTGGACCGGCAGCGGCGATGTGGCGATGCAATGGGCCTATCCGGACCATGTGGCGCTGGCGGCGCTGGGCCTGGGCAGTGGGCTTAACCTGCCGGTGCGGGCAGGCGGCAAGACCCTTGGCGTGCTGAACCTGCTGCACGCCGAGGGCTGGTATGGCGCGGCGGATGTTGCCGCCGGGCTGGTGTTTGCCGGCTTGGCGGTGCCGCTGCTGCTTACGGCTTGAGGGCGAAGCGGCCCGGGCCGAGCTTGATGATGAAGCCGAGGCCGACCATCAGGCTGACATTCTTGAAGAAGCTCATCTGCTGGCCGAATTGCTGGGCGGCGGGGAATTCCCAGAAGCGGTGCGCCAGGATGATGGTGCCGGCGGTGTAGAGCACCAGGCCGAAGGCGGCGAGGCGCGAGAACAGGCCGATGGCGACCAGGGCGGGGAACAGCAGCTCCGCGATGATGGCGACCCAGACGGCCAGGCCCGGCTGCGGCGCGCCGAGATTGGTCAGCATGGTGGTGGTGCCGCCGATATTGCTGAACTTGGCCCAGCCGCTGATGGGGAAGAGGGCCACCAGCAGGACGCGGGCGATCAGCAAATAAAGATCCATGCTGATGCCGGCGGCGCGACTTGAGGTGTTCGACATGAGAGCCTCCGAACGATTTTGCGGCGGAAGCTTAACCCAGGGTTACGCGGAAAGGCGAAATTATGTTGTTTCGCGTTATTCCATGCGCAGGTTGGCGGCGCGGATCACCTGGGTCCAGCGGGCGAGATCCTGGGTCATGCGGGCGGTGAAGGCGGCGGGGTCGTCGTGCATCGGCTCCAGCCCCATGGCGGCGAAGCGGGCCAGCAGCGCCGGGGCGGCCAGGGCCTGCTGGGTGGTGGCGTGGATGCGCTGGGCAATGGCGGGCGGCAGGTGGGCCGGGCCGAGGAAGCCGTACCAGGTGGTGGCTTCGTAGTCGGGGAAGCCGCTTTCGGCGATGGTGGGCAGGCTGGGGAGCTGCTTTGAGCGGGCGGCCCCGGTGGTGGCAATGCCGCGCAACGTGCCGGCGCGGATGGCCGGGATGGCCAGCACCGGGTTGGTGAACATGGCCATGACCTGGCCACCCAGCAGCGCGGCATGGGCCGGGGCGGCGCCCTGGAAGGGGACATGGG
>CANFIE010000357.1 GCA_947446625.1 Acetobacteraceae bacterium
AGGCCCAGCCGGTGGCGCGGTTTGATGCCAGCCAGGATACGTCGCTGAAGGTGACCTTTGAGTGCAGTTGGTGCGCCGGGGAGCCGGTGCAGGTGGGCAGCGTGATGTGGCGGGCGGCGGCCGGGCGCTCGGATGAGGCGGTGTTCAGCTTTACCCCGCGCCCTGATGCACAGCCCGAGCCGGGGGTGCCGCTGGCGCTGCATGTGTATCTCAGCGGGCTGGGCGAGAGCTTCCGGCATTTGGTGGTGCCGGTGACGCTGGTGGACCGGGTGGTGCCGGGGGTGCCGGTTGCCGCGGCGCAGCCGATACAGGGCGGTGGCGCGGCACCGGGCGGGATGGCCGAGGCGACCGAGGATGTGCAGTTGCGCATCATTTCGCAGACCACCGGGTTTTTGCTGCAGGCGGCATTTTCGCCGCGCTTCCTGGCGGGCGCGAATGAGGCGGACCGCGCCCTGCTGGTGGCGGCGCAGGCGGCACAGTTCTACCGCATGGGCATCAGCAACGCCGACCGGCTGAAGGAAAAGGCCGGGCAGCTGTATCGGCGCCTGCGGTCCCTGGCCACGGGCGATGCGAGCGACCCGGATGCCCCGGTGGTGAACCATGCCACGCCGTTTTTGAACGCGGCGGATTTCGGCGCCGTGGTGGGCAGCCTGTGCGATTTGGGCAATGACCTCTACGCCCTGCTGTTCCGCGATGACGAGGCCGACCCGGCCTTGCGCGGGCTGCTGCCGGCCATTGAGCGCACGGCGGCGACGGGTGGCTATTCGTTGCAGGTGCAGGCGCGCGGACTGTATTTGCCCTGGCAGTTGCTGCACCCGAATTGCGGGCAGGCGAATGCGCAGGATGGATTCTGGGGCATGCGCTTCGCGGTGTCCTCGCAGCCAATGGAACGCGAGCGGCCGGCCGGGGCGCTGGGTGCCAGCCCCACCGGCCCCAGCGCGCCGCTGCTGTTTGGCCGCTATTCCGATGCCAGCGACACCGGGCCGGATGCGCAGCAGGTGCTGGCCGGCGCCACGCAGATGAATGACGCCATCACCCGGGTGATGGGCGCGGCGCCGCAGGTGGCGCGCACCAGGCCGGCGTTTCTGCGCCAGGTGGAGGAGCAGCGCGCCGATTACCGGCTGATCTGGACCTACACCCATGCCGATTCCGGTGTGCTGGAACGGGCGAGCCAGAGGCTGATCTTCGGCACCAACAACGCGGTGCGGCCGGATGACCTGAACCGGATTTGGCGCAACGTGACCAATACCGCGCCGGAAGCCGTGGTGCTGCCGCGCCGGCCGCTGGTGGTGCTGCTGGGCTGCGAGACCGGAGCTTCGCATCTGAACCCGTTTTCGGGCGAGAGCCTGGCCGGGATGTTCCTGAAGCTGGGCGCGGTGGGCGTGGTGGTGACCGAGAGCAAGGTGTGGGCGCCGGCCACGGTGGAGTTTGGCACCAGGCTGGCCGAGCGGTTGCAGGCCGGGGCACAGGTGCCGGCGGCGCTGCGCGAGTTGCGCGCCGAGTGGATGCAGCGCGGCAACCCCTATGGGCTGTTGTTCACCTTTTATGGCCATCCGCAGGCACGGTTGAACTGAGCGGATGGCTTGCCTGACTGGCGGTCTCGGCACAGGATAAGCGCCGAGAAAACGCCAGGAACGGAGGCAAGGCCCCATGGATTTGCGATTCACGCCGGAGGAGGTTGCCTTCCGCGAGGAGGTCCGCAGCTTCATTGCGGAAAACCTGCCGCCGGAGATCCGCGAGCGCGGGCGGCTGGGCTACAAGCCGCGCAAGCAGGACATCATCACCTGGCAGCGGATTTTGAACGCCAAGGGCTGGGCCGCGCTTTCCTGGCCGAAGGAATGGGGCGGGCCGGGCTGGACGGCGATTCAGCGCATGATTTTCCTGGAGGAGAATCTGTCGGCGCCGGCGCCGGAATTGCTCTCCTTCAACATCACCATGCTGGGGCCGGTGTTGGTACAGTTTGGTACCGAGGCGCAGAAGAAGCATTACCTGCCGCGTGCGGCGAACCTGGATGATTGGTGGTGCCAGGGCTTCAGCGAGCCGGGCGCTGGCTCGGACCTTGCCAGCCTGCGGACGGCGGCGAAGCGCGAGGGCGACCATTACATTGTGAACGGCCAGAAGATCTGGACCAGCACGGCGCATAATGCCGACTGGTGCTTCTGCCTGGTGCGCACCAACCCGAATGCGGCGAAGCGCCAGGAGGGTATTTCCTTCCTGCTGATCGACCTGAAGACGCCGGGCGTGGAAGTGCGGCCGATCATCAGCATCGATGGCAGCCACCATTTGAACGAGGTGTTCTTCACCGACGTGAAGGTGCCGGTGGAAAATCTGGTGGGCGAGGAGAACAAGGGCTGGAGCGTGGCCAAGTACCTGCTGGGCAATGAGCGCACCGGCATCGCCCGGCTGGGCACCAGCAAGTATGCCGTGCGGCACGCCAAGGAAGTGGCGCGCGAAGTGCGGATGAACGGCAAGCCGTTGATTGAGGACCGCGCCTTCCGCGTGCGCGTGGCGCAGATGGAAGTGGATACCAAGGCGCTGGAGATCACCCAGTTGCGCGTGGTCTCGGCCTATGTGAAGAGCGGTGGGAACAAGCCGGACCCGATTTCCTCGGTGTTGAAGATCAAGGGGACGGAGCTGCTGCAGAACTCCTCCGAGTTGGTGATGGATGTCGGCGGGCCGCAGGCCATGCCGGTGTGGCAGCAGGAACTGGCGGCGCTGACCAACGAGCCGGATATTGGCCCGGACTGGGGTGCGCAGATGGCGCCGGCCTATCTGATGCTGCGGGCCGCCAGCATTTATGGCGGCACCAACGAAATTCAGAAGAACATCCTGAACAAAGCGGTGCTGGGGCTGTAGACGATGGACTTCGACCTTTCCGAGGATCAGCGCCTGCTGACCGACAGCGTCGCCCGCCTGCTGGGCGACAATTACAGCTTCACCCAGCGCAAGGCGCTGCTGGCGGCGGCGCCGGGCTACAGCGACACGCTGTGGGCGCAGTACGCCGAACTGGGGCTGCTGGGCCTGCCCTTCGCCGAGGATTTCGGCGGGTTTGGCGGCAGCGCGGTGGATGTGATGCTGCTGATGCAGGCCTTTGGGCGGCATCTGGTGCTGGAGCCGTATCTGGCCACCGTGGTGCTGGCCGGCACCGCGCTGAAGCTGGCGGGCAATGAGGAACAGCAGGGCGCGCTGATCCCCGAGATTGCCGCCGGTGCGCTCAAGCTGGCCTTTGCGCATTATGAGCGGCAGGCGCGGTACGACATGACCGACGTGCTGACCACGGCCAAACGCAGCGGCGATGGCTGGGTGCTGGAAGGCGCCAAGAGCGTGGTGCTGCAGGGCGATACCGCCGACAAGATCATTGTGAGCGCACGCACCAGCGGCGGGCGCGATGATGCGGGCGGGCTTTCGCTGTTCATCGTGGAAGCCAATGCGGCCGGCGTGGCGCGGCGAGGCTATACGCTGCGCGATGGCAGCCGGGCGGCGGAGCTTTCGCTTTCAGCGGTGCAGGTGCCGGCCGAAGCGCTGCTGGGCGCGGTGGATGGCGCCCTGCCGGTGATTGAGCAGGTGGTGCAGGCCGGCATTGCCGCCGGCGCCGCCGAGGTGATTGGCGCCATGGAAGCCATGCAGGAGATGACGCTGGACTACCTGAAGACGCGCCAGCAATTCGGCAAGGCGATTGGCGAGAACCAGGCGCTGCAGCACCGCGCCGCGGAAATGCTGGTGAACCTGGAACAGGGCCGCTCCATGGCCATGCTGGCGGCGATGAGCCTGGACGAGCCGGATGCGGCGGAACGGGCGCGGGCCATCAGCATGGCGAAGGTGGGCGTGGGCCAGGCCGGGCGCTTCGTTTCTCAGAATGCGGTGCAGCTGCATGGCGGCATCGGCATGACGGAGGAATATGCCGTGGGGCATTTCTTCCGCCGGGTGATGGTGTTTGAGCACCTGTTTGGCGACACGGCCTACCACCTGGACAAGCTGGCCGACCAGGTGAGCTGAGACGGGTTGGGGCGGGCCGGAGTGGCCCGCCCTTTTTAGTTAGGCCAACCCCACTTCCCGCGCCTTGATTTGCAGCGCGAGGTATTGCGAATAAATCCGGCACTGCGCCAGGCTGCCGGCAGTGAACCACAGCCCCGGCTGCGGCGTGGGGCGCCACATGTTGCGAAGTTCGCCGCCGTTATCAAAACCCCAGACCGTGCCGATGCGGTTGGCGATGGCATCACCCAGCGCGGCGCGCACCACTTCCTGCTGGTTCTCGTAGCCGGTGGCCAGCACGAGCAAATCGGCAGGCACGGTGGTGCCGTTCTTCAGCCGGGCACCTTCCGGCACGAAGCTGGCGATGTCGTCATATTGCAGCAGATCGACCTTGCCTTCGGCGATGAGATCGGAGGCGCCAACGTTGAAGTAGTAGCCGCCGCCACGGCGCAGATACATCATCTGGAAGCCGGTGGCGTCCTCGCCCAGCGTCAGCTTGAAGCCGCGGGCGGAGAGTGCGTCATGCAGCGGCTTGTCGCGTTCGGCGGAAGCGGCGGTGGAGAGCTGGTAGGCCTGGCGCAGCACCGGGTAGGGCATGGC
>CANFIE010000358.1 GCA_947446625.1 Acetobacteraceae bacterium
CTTGGGCGGGTTGATCGGGCTGGGCACATCCCCCTTCAGGATGATGCGCTGCCGCGCCGCGCCCGGTTCCGGCACCGGCACGGCGGAAAGCAGGGCTTCCGTGTAGGGGTGCTTGGGGGCGCCGAACAGGTCCCGCTTCTTCGCCACTTCCACGATTTTGCCGAGGTACATGACCGCGACGCGGTGGGTCATGTGCTCCACGATGGCAAGGTCGTGGCTGATGAACAACATGGCCAGGCCGAGTTCCTTCTGCAGGTCCTGCAGCAGGTTGACGATCTGCGCCTTCACCGAAACGTCGAGCGCCGAGACCGCTTCGTCGCAGATGATCAGGTCCGGCTCGGCCGCAAGCGCCCGGGCGATGCCGATGCGCTGACGCTGGCCGCCGGAGAATTCATGCGGCCAGCGGTTGATGGCGTCTCGCGGCAGTTGGACCTTGTCCATCAGCTTGGCGAGGCGGTCATCGAGGTCGGCGTTGTTCTTCGCCAGGCCGAAATTGCGGATGGGTTCGGCCAGGATGTCCTTCACCCGCATGCGCGGGTTGAGGCTGCTGAACGGGTCCTGGAAGACCACCTGAACGCGGCGGCGCATGGGGCGCAGCGTGCTGGCCTGCATGTCGTCGATGCGCTTGCCATCCAGCACTACCTGGCCGCCGGTAATGTCGAACAGGCGCAGGATGGCCTTGCCGACGGTGGACTTGCCACAGCCGGATTCGCCGACGAGAGCGAGGGTCTCGCCCTTTTCGATGCTGAAGGAGACGCCATCGACGGCATAGACATAGCCTGTGGTGCCGCCCAGCAGGCCGCCCCGAATGGGGAAGTGCTTCTTCAGGTCAGTGACTTCGAGCAGCGCGCTCATGCCGCGATGGCCCCTTCCTTCTCGGCGTAGTGGCAGGCGGCCCAATGGCCAGGCGCTTTCAGTTCCAGCGCCGGGGCGGCCTGGGTGCAGAATTCGGTGGCCTTGGTGCAGCGGCCAGCGAAGACGCAACCGGGGATTTTTTGCTTGAGGCTGGGGACCAAGCCGGGGATTTCCGCCAGCCGGGTTTCCGTGCCCGTGAGGGAGGAGCCGAGCTTGGGCACCGCGCCCAGCAGGCCCTGGGTATAGGGGTGGCGCGGGCTGCCGAACAGCGCCTTCACCGGCGCTTCCTCAACCTTGCGGCCGGCGTACATCACCACCACGCGCTCCGCCACTTCCGCCACCACGCCCAGATCATGGGTGATGAGGACGATGGCGGCGCCGACGCGGTGCTTGAGGTCGCGCATCAAATCCAGGATCTGTGCCTGGATGGTGACGTCGAGCGCCGTGGTCGGTTCATCCGCGATCAGCAGCTTCGGGTTGCAGGCCAGGGCCATGGCGATCATGACACGCTGGCGCATGCCGCCCGAGAGTTGGTGCGGATATTCGCGCACGCGGCGCTTGGCTTCTGGAATGCCGACGAGATTGAGCATCTCGATCGAGCGTTCCTCGGCCTGGCTGGCGCTGAGGCCCTGGTGCAGACGCAGGGTTTCGCCAATCTGGCGGCCCACGGTCAGCACCGGGTTCAGGCTGGTCATCGGCTCCTGGAAGATCATGCTGATATCGTTGCCGCGGATCTTCCGCATCTCCGGCTCGGAATAATCCAGCAGGTTCTTGCCCTGGAAACGGATGGCGCCGGCGATCTTGCCCGGCGGCTCCGGAATCAGGCGCAGGATGGACATGGCGGTAACGGACTTGCCGCAGCCGCTTTCGCCCACAATGGCCAGGGTCTCACCGGCTTCCACATGGAACGAGACGCCATCAACCGCGCGGTTGACACCATCAGGCGTGCGGAAGTGGGTTTGCAGGTTCTCGACTTCGAGGAGTGCCATGGCGTTACAGCCTTTTCGCCATGCGGGGGTCGAGCGCGTCGCGCAGGCCATCACCCAGCAGGTTGACCGCCAGCACGGTGACGGAGAGGAACACGGCGGGGAAGAACACGATGTAGGGCTTCACCTGCCACAGCGCCCGGCCCTCGGCCATGATGTTGCCCCAGCTGGGGACGATGGGCGGGGTGCCGGCACCGATGAAGGAGAGAATGGCTTCGGTGATCATGGCGGAGGCGCAGATATAGGTGGCCTGCACCGTGATGGGCGCCAGCGTATTGGGCAGGATGTGGCGCCAGATGATGGTGGGCGTGCGGGTGCCGCAAGCCACCGCTGCATCCACATAAGGCTGTTCACGCAGGCTGAGCACCACGCCGCGCACCAGGCGCGAGACGCGGGGGATTTCCGCGATGGTGATGGCGATGATGACGTTCTGCACGCTGCCGCGCGTCAGCGCCATCAGCGCAATGGCCAGCAGGATGGGCGGAATGCTCATCATGCCGTCCATGACGCGCATCACCAGTGCGTCGGCCCAGCGGACAAAGCCGGAGGTGAGGCCGATGGTGAGGCCGATGATGCTGGACAGGATGGCGACCGAGAAGCCAACCAGCATGGAGACGCGGGCGCCGTAGAGCACGCGGGAATACACGTCGCGGCCCAGCATGTCGGAGCCGAACCAGTAGTCGGCCGAAGGCGGCCGGGTACGGCGCGCCGGGGCCAGGGCGGTGGGGTCCACCGTGCCCAGGAAGCCGGCGAAGATGGCGATGCTGAGCATCATCAGCAGCAGGAAGCCACCCACGGCAATGGTGGGGTTGCGGCGAAGATAGCCGATGAAACCGCGGCGCGGCTTGATCGGCGGCAGCACGTCCGGCAGCGGAGCCGCGACGGCATAGCCATTCATGGCGGAGGCGCTCAATAGCGGATCCTCGGGTCAAACAGGGTGTAGAGGACGTCGATCAACAGGTTGACCAGCACGTAGATGAAGCTGAACAGCAGCACGACGCCCTGGATGACCGGGTAGTCGCGCCGCAGGATGGCATCCACAGTAAGGCGCCCCAGGCCGGGAATGGCGAAGACGCTTTCGGTGACCACGGCGCCGCCGATGAGCAGCGCCATGCCGATGCCGATGACCGTGACAATGGGCACCGCCGCGTTCTTCAGCGCATGCAGGAACAGAATGCTGCTCTGGCCCACGCCCTTGGCCTTGGCGGTGCGCACGTAGTCCTGTTGCAGCACTTCCAGCATGGTGGCGCGGGTGATGCGGGCGATGAGGGCGATATACACGCCGCCCAGCGCAATGGCCGGCAGGATGAGGTTTTCCAGCCAGGGGAAGAAGCCTTCCTTGAAGGCGGTGTAGCCCTGCACCGGCAGCCAATCCAGTTCCAGCGCGAAGACATAGGCCAGCAGGTAGCCCACCACGAAGACCGGAATGGAGAAGCCGAGCACGCCGAAGCCCATGATGATCTTGTCGAACATCGGCCCGGCCTTCCAGGCGCAGGTAACGAAGGTGGCGCCCCACATCAGCGTCCAGATGATGAGCGGCAGCACCGAGACTTCATCCATGAAGCGCAGGCCGCCGAACACCAGTGCGGCGACGCCGACCGGAAAGGCCAACAGCACCATGAGCGCCCGCTTGCCCCAGGCGGCATCCGGCGGCGTGCCGGATTTCCATGCCGCCGTAACCCCCATGGGCACGGCGATGGAGACCGCCAGGATCAGCGTCAACACCATCAGGGACAGGGTTGGTTCCACCCGCTGCTTGATCATGGTGGTGACCGGCAGGTTGGTGAAGATGGACACACCCATGTCGCCGTTCAGGATGTTCCACACCCATTCACCAAAGCGGACCAGGTAGGGGCGGTCCAGGCCCAGGCTCTCGCGGATGCGTTCCACATCCGCGGGGGTTGCCTGGTCTCCGGCGATGACCGCGGCCGGGTCACCGGGCGCGATGTAGAGCAGACTGAAGACGAACAGCGCAACCACCGCCATGACGGGGATGGTCGCGAAGATACGCCTGATGATGTATGCGAACATTTATGCCTCAGCCCTTGCCCACGCCCCAGAAGAAGGGCAGCGGGCCTTTCACCACGCCGGAGATGTTGGCGCGCCAGGCCTGGTACTGCAGGAAGAAGCCGGTCGGCGCGAAAGTTACGTTTTCCATGCCGGCGCGGTTCAGGCGGCGAATGGCGGCCTTCTCGGCATCCAGGTTGGGCGCCTCGAACCAATCATTCACCGCGGTTTCAACAGCCGGAATGTTGGGCCAGCCGAACCAGGCGGCGTCACCATTGGCGCGGCAGGCAATGTACACGGCCGGGTTGATGCAGTCGGCGCCCGCATGCCAGCTGTGGAACATGGACCAACCGCCCTGCCCCACCGGGTTCTTCATCGCGCGGCGCTGGCCGGTGGTGCCCCAGTCGGTGGCCACGTAGTCCACGTTGAAGCCGATGCGCTTCAGCAGGTCGGCGGTCACGTCGCCCTGCGCCTTGGTGATGGGCTGGTCCTGCGCGACCACGCAGGTAACCGGCGTGCCGGCATAGCCGCTTTCGGCCAGCAGGCGCTTGGCCAGGTCCATGTTGCGTGGCCCCTTCAGCAGGTCGCCACCTTCTTCGGTGTAAAGCGGCGTGACGGGGGTGAAGAAGCCGGGCAGCGGCTTCCACAGCGCGTTGTCGTCGCCCCCCAGGGCGCGCATGTAGTCTTCCTGGCTCAACGCCGCCAGCACCGCTTGCC
>CANFIE010000359.1 GCA_947446625.1 Acetobacteraceae bacterium
CGCTGATTGCCCGCACCGCCGCCCGCCCGGCCAATTGCGTGGAGGTGGCCGGGGGCTACCAGTTCCGCACCGCGCCAGAACTGGCCCCGGCGCTCACCCGGGTGGTGGAAGTGCCCCGCCGCCTGCCGCGCGTGGCCATGGAGACGCTGGCGATCATTGCCTACCACCAGCCGGTGACCCGGGCCGAGGTGGAGGAGATTCGCGGCGCCAGCCTGTCTCAGCAAACCCTGGAAGCGCTGCTTGAAATGGGGCTGGTGGCGCCGCGTGGCCGCAAGGAAGTGCCGGGCCGGCCCAGCCTCTGGGTCACCACGCCCCGATTCCTGGAGCAATTCGGCCTGAAGGCGCTGACCGACCTGCCGCGGCGCGAGGAGCTGGTAAATGAGCCAGGGCCGTTGTTCCGCGCCGCCGCCGAGGCCCCGGAGGGGCTGATTTCAGCAATACCGCCGGCCGACATTGTTGATGCGGCGCCTTCCTGCTAACCCATGCGCCTTGCCGCCGCGCCGGCTGATCCACCCTGGGGATTGAATGTTCGACCTCGCCTGGTCTGAAATTGCCTTGATCGCCGTCGTAGCGATCGTCGTCATCGGGCCGAAGGACCTGCCCGATGCCGTGCGCGGTGTTGCGCGCATGGTGAAGAAGGCCCGCCAGATGGCCGGGGAGTTCCGTGGCCAGGCCGATGAGCTGGTGCGCGAAGCCAACCTGCATGAAGTGCGGGATTCGATTAACGAAATCCGCAACTTCAACATCAAGGACAGCATCGAGAAGGCGGTGGATGCCGATGGCAGCATCCGGCAGACCATGTCGGAGGACCCGCTGCGCGATTGGTCCCATACCCCCGCCACCGATACCGTGACCGCCGCCGCCCCGGCCTCGGCGCCAACTGGCGAGCCCCCGGCCTTCATCCCGCCCGGCGCTGTGGCCGAGCCGCCCTTGCCGCCGCTGCCGATACCGCCGGCGCCGCCGTCCTTCATCCCGCCCTCCGCCACCCATAGCGTCTGAGTAGAAATCGTGCCGCCAACCCCGGAAGACACGATCGACGACAAGCCGATGCCGTTGATCGACCATCTGATGGAGCTGCGCACGCGGCTGCTGTGGTCGATTGGCGCCTTCGCCGCCTGTTTTGCGGTCTGCTACTATTTCTCGGCCCAGATCTATGGGTTTTTGGCGCAGCCGCTGGCCGATATTCTGCAGAAGCAGGGCGGCGGCGAGCGCCGGATGATCTTCACCGCGCTGTATGAGGCGTTTTTCACCTACCTGAAGGTGGCCTTCTTCGGCGCGGTGTTCTTCAGCTTCCCGATCTGGGCGACGCAGATTTGGCTGTTCGTGGCGCCGGGGCTGTACCGCAGCGAAAAGCGGGCGGTAACGCCCTTCCTGGTGGCCTCGCCCTTCCTGTTCGTGGCCGGTGCGGCGCTGGCCTACTACCTGATCTTCCCGCTGGCCTGGCAGTTCTTCATCAGCTTTGAAACCGCGCCCGACAGCGGTGGCCTGCCGGTGCAGCTGGAAGCCAAGGTCAGCGAATACCTCTCGCTGGTCATGCAGATGATTTTGGCCTTCGGGCTGGCCTTCCAGATGCCGGTGGCGCTGACGCTGCTGTGCCGCGTGGGCATTCTGCATGTTGATACGCTGCGCAAGGGCCGGCGCTACGCCATTGTGGGCATCTTCGTCGCCGCCGCCATTCTGACGCCGCCGGATATCATCAGCCAGGTCGGCTTGGCCGTGCCGATGATCATTCTGTACGAGCTTTCGATCTGGGCGGCGATCTGGATGACGCCGAAGAAGCCGAAGACTTAAGGTTACCCCGAGATGCATGATATTCGCCGAGTGCGCGACGATGCCGCCGCCTTTGATGCCGCGATGGCGCGGCGGGGGCTGGCGGCGCAGAGCAGCGCGGTGCTGGCGCTGGACAGCACGCGCCGGACCGCCCAGGCCGCCCTGCAGGAAAAGCAGACGCGCCGGAACGCGCTGGCCAAGGAGATTGGCCAGGGCAAGCGGACCGGCGCCGATACCAGCGCCCTGGAGGCCGAGGCCACCCGCCTGCGCGACGACATGACCGCGCTGGAGGCCGAGGCCAAGGCGGCGGATGAAGCGCAACTGCACCTGCTCGAAGCCCTGCCCAACATCCTGGACGCCGATGTGCCCGAGGGCCGCGACGAGGCCGACAATGTGGTGCTGCGCCAGCATGGCGAGCCCGCGGCGCTGACCTTCACCCCCAAGCAGCATTTTGAGCTTGGCGAGGCGCTGGGGTTGATGGACTTCGCCAATGCCTCCAAGCTGGCCGGGGCGCGGTTTACCGTGCTGAAGGGCGCGCTGGCGCGGCTGGAACGGGCGTTGGGCCAGTACATGCTCAACCTGCATACCGAACAGCATGGCTACAGCGAAACACAGGTGCCGCTGTTGGTGAACGCCGCCACCATGTACGGCACCGGGCAATTGCCGAAGTTCGAGGATGACCTCTTCAAGACCACCGACGGACGCTACCTCATCCCCACCGCCGAGGTGCCGCTGACCAACCTGCTGCGCGACGAGATCATCGCCGAGCCGATCACGCCCATCCGCTACACCGCGCTCAGCCCCTGCTTCCGCAGCGAGGCCGGCAGCGCCGGGCGCGACACCCGCGGCATGCTGCGCCAGCACCAGTTCAATAAAGTGGAAATGGTGAGCCTGTGCCGGCCGCAGGACAGCGATGCCGAGCATGAGCGCATGACCCAATGCGCCGAGGCGGTGCTGACCGCCCTGGGGCTGACCTGGCGGCGCATGTTCCTCTGCGCCGGCGATACCGGCTTCGGCGCCACCCGCACCTATGACCTGGAGGTGTGGCTGCCGGGGCAGGGGATGTGGCGGGAGATTTCCTCCTGCTCCAACTGCCGGGACTTCCAGGCCCGCCGCATGAACGCCCGCTACAAGCCGGCCGAGGGCAAGGGCAGCATCTTCCTGCACTCGCTGAACGGCAGCGGCGTGGCGGTGGGGCGCGCCCTGATTGCGGTGATGGAGACGCACCAGCAGCCCGATGGCAGCATTCTGCTGCCCGAGGTGCTGGTGCCCTACATGGGTGGGATGGACCGCATCGGCTGAGCCGAGCGGTCCCCCTCCTGGGTTGATTTACCCCGGAATCGCCACGCCGCTGCGGCCGGCCAGGTCCTGGATGAACTGCCAGGCCACGCGGCCGCTGCGGCCACCGCGCGTCACGCTCCACTCATTCGCCTGGCGGTGCAGGTCTTCCTGGGCAATGGCAATGCCCAGCGCCTTGGCATAGCCCTCAACCATGGCGAAGAAGGTGGGCTGGTCGCAATTGTGGAAGCCGATCCACAGGCCGAAGCGGTCGGATAGCGAAACCTTCTCCTCCACCGCCTCCTGGCCATGAATGGCGGTGCTGCGCTCATTCTCAATCATGTCGCGCGACATCAGGTGCCGGCGGTTGGAGGTGGCGTAGAACAGCACATTGGCCGGCCGGCCTTCGATGCCGCCATCCAGCACCGATTTCAGCGCCTTGTAGTCGGCATCCTCCTTCTCGAAGGAGAGGTCGTCGCAGAACACCAGGGTGCGGCGTGGCTGCGCCCGCAGGGTGTTCAGCAACTCCGGCAGGGTGCGGATATCCTCGCGGTGAATTTCTATCAGCGCCAGGGCGCCGGGGTTTTCCTCGTTGGCCACCGCATGCGCCGCCTTCACCAGGCTGGACTTGCCCATGCCGCGGGCACCCCAAAGCATGACATTATTGGCCGGCAGCCCGCGGGCGAAGCGCAGGGTGTTCTCCAGCAGCAGCATGCGCTGGCGCTCAATGCCTTGCAGCAAATCGATTTCCACGCGGGAAACCTTGGGCACCGGGGCCAAATGGGGCAGGGGGGCGGGGTGCCAAACGAAGGCATCGGCGCCGGTCAGGCTCGGCGGGGCCACGGGCGGCGGGGCCAGGCGCTCAAGCGCCTCGGCAATCCGGGAAAGCACCGGCAGCAATGCGTGGTCCATGAAGCAAATGTCCTGGTCTTGACGGCAAGGGGGGGGAAGCTAGTTTCCGCGCCTGCTGCCGGCAACCCATCTCATGCCCCCCGGCCAACGCAAGGATTTGCCCTCATGTTCATCTCTCCCGCTTACGCCCAGGGTGCCGAGGGCGGTGCCGCCGGCATGGTGATGCAGCTGGCCCCGCTGCTGCTGATTTTCGGCGTGTTCTACTTCCTGCTGATTCGCCCGCAGCAGAAGAAGCAGAAGGAGCACCGCGAAATGATGGCCGGGCTGAAGCGCGGCGACCGCGTCATCACCGCCGGCGGCATCATCGGCAAGGTGACCACGGTGAAGGACGGCGTGGACGAGGTTGAGGTGGAGATTGCCAAGGATGTGCGCGTGAGCGTGCTGCGCGCCACCATCTCGGACATTCTGCGCCCAGTGCCGGCGAACGACGCCAAGCCGTAACACCGGCCGCCGTTGAGGCATAAAAAGGGGCGCCCAGGGAAACCCGGGCGCCCTTTTCATTGTCCTTGGCGTGAACGCGAAGGCTGCTGTCAGCTAACTCAGGCGGGCCGCCAGGGCAGAGAGGCCGAATGGCCGACGCGGGCCTA
>CANFIE010000360.1 GCA_947446625.1 Acetobacteraceae bacterium
CAACGCCGCCTGCACCACGGCGCCATATTCGCTTGGGGTGTAGTTGCGCGGCTCGCGCAGCAGGCTGGGCGGAAAATCATGGCTGAAGGACCAGGCGCACCAGCCGATCTGCGCGGCGTCGAAGGCCTGGAAAATCGCCTCCCGATAAGGGGTCGGGCCGCGATGCTGCGCTTCCGGGTGGCGCTCGGCATCCCAGCCGAACTCGGTCGCCATCACCGGCAGGCTGCGGGCGGGGCCAATGAAGGCGTCCTCCCAGCTGAAGCGCCAATCCGCCCCGGCATAGGGATGGGTGGCATATACAATATTCGGCCGGCGCACCGGCGCCTGCACCGCCCAGGCCAGATTATAACCGAATTGCAGCCCGCCGATCAGCACAGGCTTGCCCAGGTCAAAGAAGCGGATGCCGTCCACCAGCTGTTCGCACCAGTCGCGCCAGCGCTGCCAATGCTCGGGCCGGTCGTCCACCGCGAACTCGCCATTGGCCAGAATCCGCGCCGGCTCGTTCAGCAACTCATAAAAGGCCACGGTCGGCTCACGCGCATAGCGCTGCGCCACGCGCTGCCAGAAGCGATAAATCTCGGCCCCATCGGTCTGGAACAACTCACCATAGAACCAGTCCTTCAAGGACACATAGGCGCCGTCGGGTGGGAAGCCGATGCTGTGGAAGCAAATGATGAGGTAAAGCCCGTAGCGCCGGGCATAGGCCACGGCGTCATCCAGCACGCGGAACATCTCGGCATCGCCATGCCGGCGCCAGACCGCGGGCATGATGGAGAGTCGCAGGATATCGGCACCCCATTCGGCGGCGGCACGGAACAGCCGGCGGTTGAAATAGCCAATCTGGTCATCCTGGCGCTGCGCCAACCACACCACCTCGGGCACCGCCACACCACGAAACACGCGCGGGCGGCCCAGGCTGTCCACAATCCGATTGCCGCGGGTGGTGAACACCTGGGGGTAGTCCGCCGCCACCGGCCAGGGTGCCTCGGGCGCGCTCAGGTCTGCCGGCAGGCGCACCGGGCTCGGGGCGCAGCCCTGCAAGCCGCCCAGCATGCCCAGCGAGGCCCAGCCGGCCCCCAGGGCCAATGTCTCTCGGCGCGTTACCACGGCTCAACTGGTACCACATTCCCGCAATGGTCGAGGCGACAGGGCGGTGAATTCGCCCCCACGTTGTAACAACCGCGTTATCGGGCCGGCTTGCCCCCCGCCGCAGCCGGCTTGACGAAGCCCCGGCCAAGGTGGTCCGTTCGCCCGGCTATTCAGGGGGAAACCATGAGCATTTCGCGCAGGCATCTGGCCGCGGCAGGGGCCGCGTTGGCCATGGGCGGCGGCGCCGCCAGGGCGCAGACCGCCTGGCCAGACCGCGGTGTGCGCGTGGTGGTGGGCTTCCCGGCCGGCGGCCCCACCGATTTTCCCGCCCGGCTGCTGCAGGACCCGCTGCAGCAGCTATGGGGCCAGCCCATGGTGATCGAGAACCGCGCCGGCGCCAGTTCGGTCCTGGCCTCGGAAGTGGTCGCGAAAGCGGCGCCCGATGGCTACACCATGCTGATGGGCGCCAGCGTCCATGCCTCCAACCCGGCGGTCTATCCGCGCCTGCCCTATGATACACTGCGGGACTTCACCCCCATCGTGGCCATCTACGGTAGCCCCACCGTGCTGTTCGTGGCGCCCGACAGCCCGTTCCGCACCCCCGCCGACCTGGTGGCCGAGCTGCGCCGCAACCCAGGGCTGACCAATGCCACCTCGGGCAATGGCGCCTCGGGCCATTTCGCCGCAGCCATGTTCGCCTTGCAGCACAAGGTTGAGATCACCTCGGTGGCCTATCGCGGCGCCGCCCCGGCCTTTCAGGATGCCATGACCGGCCGGGTGGCGATGAGCTTCGGCACCCTCTCGGGCGCGCTGGCTTTGGCGCGGGATGGCAAGTTGCGCGCACTGGCGATTTGCGCCCCCAACCGGGTGCCGGTGCTGCCGGATGTGCCCACTTTGGCCGAGTTCAACCTGGGCATTCCGGATACCAGCCCCTGGTATGGCTATATCGGCCCGGCCAACATGCCGCCGGCCGTGGTGAACAAGATTGCCACCGATGTGCAGGCGGTGCTGCGGCGGCCCGATATTGCCCGCCGCATCACCGAAACCGGCGGCGTGATTCTGGCCGAAGGCCCCGAGGTCTTCGCCCAGCGTATTCGGCATGAAATGGCGGAAACCGCGCAGGTGGCCCGCGCCGCCGGCATCCGCAGCGAATAACCCACCGCCAACAACCAAGCAGGAAGCACGCCCATGAAGATGAAAGCCGCGGTGATGTACCAACAGGGCCTGCCGCGCCCCTTCGCCCAGTCCAAACCCCTGGTGATCGAGGAATGCGAGCTGGACGGCCCCGGCCCCGGCGAGGTGCTGATCGAGGTCGCCGCCGCCGGCCTCTGCCATTCCGACCTTTCCGCCATTGAGGGCCTGCGCCCGCGCCCGCTGCCGATTGTGATTGGCCATGAAGGCGCCGGCATCGTGCGCGAATGCGGCCCGGGGGTAGAGGGCATCCAGCCCGGCGACCATGTCATCACCGTATTCGTGCCCAGCTGCGGGCATTGCCGCCATTGCGTGCGCGGCCGCCCCAACATCTGCGCCAGCGGCACCGCCGCCCGCGCCGCCGGCACGCTGCTCAGCGGCGCCAAGCGCATCAAGGTGAATGGCGAGACGATCAACCATGGCAGCGGGCTGAGCCTGTTCGCGCAGTTCTGCGTCGTCTCACGCAACGCGGTGGTGAAGATCGACAAGGACATTCCGCTGGATGTCGCGGCCATCTTCGGCTGCGCGGTGATGACCGGGGCCGGCGCCGTCTTCAACACGGCCAAGCTGCAACCCGGTGAGAACATCGCCGTGGTCGGCCTGGGCGGGGTGGGCATGAACGCGCTGTTCGCCGCCGTGGCCGCGGGCGCCGAGCGCATCGTGGCGGTGGACACCAATGCCGAGAAGCTGCGCCTGGCCAAGGAATGGGGCGCCACCGACGTGTTCCTGGCCGGCAATGCCGACTGCGCCAAGGCGGTGCGGGACGCCACCGATGGTGGGCTGGACACGGTGATCGAAACCGCCGGCAACGTGCCCGCCATGGCGCTGGCCTATGACATCTGCTGCCGCGGCGGCAGCGTGTTCAGCGCCGGGCTGCCGGGGCAGGACGCCAAGTTCAGCTACCTGCATGCCGAACTGGTTAGCGCCGAGAAAAGCATTCGCGGCAGCTACATGGGCAGCTGCGTGGCGGAACGCGACATCCCGCGCTTCCTGGGCCTGTACAAGCGCGGCAAGCTGCCGGTGGACAAGCTGAAGGCCGGCAATGTCAGCCTGGAGCAGATCAACGAGGGCTTCGACCGCCTGGCCGATGGCACCGTGCTGCGCCAGTTGCTGCGCCCCAACGGCTGAGACCCGCTTGCCTGCCGCTTCGGCGCCATGGTTACCTACCTGCATCAAGCGCGGGAGGCACCCAATGCGTCGAAGCTGGCTGGCGGCACTGGCCGCCCTTGTGGCCCTGCCAGGGTTGGTACTGGCCGAAACCCGCACCCTGGGCCGCTTTGGCAGTTGGGAAGTTTTCGGCGGCACCAGCGACGACGGCCAGCCGCTCTGCGGCGTTTCCACCAACCTGACCGATGGCCGCTACTTCGGGCTGAAATACTGGAACGGCCGCGACCGCTTCATCATCCAGCTGGTCAACCCGAACTGGCGCCTGGACGAAGGCCTGCGGGTGCCGGTTTCCCTGCAGTTCGACAATCAGAGCCCCTGGAACGCCAATGCCGTGGCGCATGCCGGCGGCAATGCCGGGGCCTTTGTGGAATTCAACGTGCCCTTCGGCCGGCTGGACCAATTCCTGCGCGAATTCCGCCTGGCCGAGAAGGCATTGCTCACCTTCCCCGGCGGGCAGGACCGGCCCTGGGGCATTGGGCTCACCGGCAGCAACGCCGCCAGCCAGGCGATGGATTCCTGCATCAAGGCGCTGGCCGCCACCGCACCGGCCCCGCGACCGGCGCCGGTGCAGCCGCCCAGCAGCGGTGGCGGCAGCAAGTTCTAGAGCAATATCCGTTCTGATGGAATCATCAGAACGGATATTGCTCTAGTATCAAATAGTTATAGAGCACGAATTGCGCCCGTCAGGGCGCATAGTGCTCTAACCCGCTTCCCGCGCCAGTTGCTCGCGCAGGCTGCGCCAACTGGCCATGTCGGGCCGCGCCTGCAAAGCGCGGCGAATGGCCGCCAGCGCGGCCTTCAGGTCGGCCGCCTCGCGCCGCAGCCGGGCACGGTGGCGCAGGGTTACCGCCAGGTCGTACTGCGTGCCGGCCCACAGGCTTTCGTCATTCTCTCGGTCCAGCACCTGGGCGGCGTCCTGCAAGGCGCGCACGGCGGAATCCAGCACCGTCGCATCGCGTTGCCGCAGGCCCAGTCGGCTCAGCACCTGGCCCTCGCCACGCCGTAGCTGGGCCCATTGCTGCGGCGCAGTAGCGCGCGGCCAGGCCAGCTGAGCTTCGCGCAAATCCGCCGCTGCCTGTTCCAGCAGGGCG
>CANFIE010000361.1 GCA_947446625.1 Acetobacteraceae bacterium
ATGGCTATGGTTTCTCCCATGCGCCGAACATGGCGGCGCCGGGGCCGAAGGGCAAGGCACCCCGGGCGCATCCTAGGCCGGCCTGCCCGGCATGGCTGCTTGCCCCGGCAAAACCCGGCGTGCTAGGCCGCTGCGCAAGCCTGAAAATACGGAATCCAAAGCATTGGCCCTGCCACTGATCGCCATTCTGAACGGCCCCAACATCAACATGCTGGGCCTGCGCGAGCCGGAGAAATACGGCAGCACCACCATGGCCGAGCTGGAAGTGCTCTGCGCCAAGGCCGCCGCCGGGCTGGGCCTGGCCATTGATTTCCGCCAGACCAATGGCGAAGGCGAGCTGGTGACCTGGGTGCAGCAATGCCGGGGCCGTTGTGCCGGCATCATCATGAACCCGGCCGGCTACACCACCAATTCCATCGCCACCATGGATGCATTGCTGGCGGTTGGGCTGCCCACCATTGAAGTCCACATCACCAATATTCACCGGCGGGAGGAATTCCGCCACCACAGCTTCATCTCCAAGGCTGCCACGGGCGTTATCGCCGGGCTGGGGGTGGAGGGCTATGTGCTGGCCCTGCGCGCCATGGCCGGAATGCTGGGCACGGAGCAAGGCAAATGAGCAACGGCATCACCTTCGACCCCGAAGCGATTCGCGCCCTGGCGCAGATCCTGAAGGATACCGACCTCACTGAAATCGAGTTGGTGGAGAAGGACAGCCGGATTCGCGTGGCCCGCAGCCACCCGCCGGCCGCCCTGGCGCCGCAAGGCCCGCCCATGGCCTGGCCCGCCGGCATGATGGCCGCCCCCGCCATGGCCGCCGCCGCCCCGCTTGCCGTCGCCGCCCCCGTGGCGCTGGCCGCCGAGCCCGACGCGCTGGACCCCAAGCACCCGGGCCTGGTCACCTCGCCCATGGTGGGCGTGGCCTATCTGTCGCCCGAACCCGGCGCCGCGCCCTTCATCACGCTTGGCGGCAAGGTGGCCCAGGGCCAGACCGTGCTGCTGATCGAGGCGATGAAGACCTTCAACCAGATCAAGGCGCCCAAGGCCGGCACGGTCACGCGCATCCTGATCGAGACCGGTACCCCGGTGGAATACGGCGAACCCTTGCTGGTCATCGAGTAGCACCGCCGCCGGAAGGCGGAGGCGCCCGCGGGCGCCGGTTATTGGTTCGGCCGGCCGCTGCGCAGAAGCGCAAGGAGACGACATGTTCAAGAAGGTTCTCATCGCCAATCGCGGCGAGATCGCGCTCCGCATCCATCGCGCCTGCCAGGAAATGGGCATCCGCACGGTGGCGGTGCATTCCACCGCCGATGCCGCCGCCATGCATGTGCGGCTGGCCGATGAGAGCGTGTGCATCGGCCCGCCTTCGGCCCGCGACAGCTATTTGAACGTGGCCGCCATCCTCTCCGCCGCCGCCATCACCGGCGCCGAGGCGGTGCATCCCGGCTATGGCTTCCTGTCCGAAAACGCCAGCTTCGCCGAAATGGTGGAAGCGCATGGCCTGGCCTTCATCGGGCCGACGGCGGCGCATATCCGCATGATGGGCGACAAGATCGCCGCCAAGGACGCCATGCGCCGCCTGGGCGTGCCGCTGGTGCCGGGCAGCCTGGGCGAACTCGCCACGCTGGACGAAGCCCGCGCCGTGGCCGAGGAAGTGATGTACCCCGTGCTGATCAAGGCCGCCGCCGGTGGCGGTGGGCGCGGCATGAAGGTGGCGCATGATGCCTCCGAGATTGAGGAAGCCTGGCGCGTGGCCCGCACCGAGGCCAAGGCCGCCTTCGGCAATGACGCGGTGTATCTGGAGAAATACCTGGACCGCCCGCGCCATATCGAATTGCAGGTGATGGCCGATGCCCACGGCAATGTGGTGCATTTCGGCGAGCGTGACTGTTCGCTGCAGCGGCGCCACCAGAAGCTGGTGGAGGAAGCCGGCAGCCCGGTGCTTTCCGCCGCCGAACGTGACGCGCTGGGCGCCAACGTAACCCGCGCGCTGAAGGAACTGGGCTACCGCAACGCCGGCACGCTGGAGTTTCTCTGGCAGGACGGCCAGTTCTGCTTCATCGAGATGAACACCCGCCTGCAGGTGGAACACCCGGTGACGGAGATGGTCTGCGGCGTGGATTTGGTGAAGGAACAGCTGCGCGTGGCCGCCGGGCAGGAGCTTGGCTACACCCAGGACGATGTGCGCTTCTACGGCCACGCCATTGAATGCCGCGTAACCGCCGAGGACCCCGACACCTTTGCCCCCAGCCCGGGCCGGGTGAACACCTATCACGCGCCGGGCGGCCTGGGCGTGCGGGTGGATAGCGCGCTGTACAGCGGCTATTCGGTGCCGCCGCACTACGACAGCCTGGTGGCCAAGCTGGTGGTGCACGCCGCCACCCGGCCCGAGGCCATTGCCCGCATGCGCCGCAGCCTGAACGAGATGGTGGTGGACGGCATCAAGACCACGCTGCCGCTGCATCGTGCCATCATGGAAGCGCCGGAATTCGTCGCCGGCGACTACACCATCCATTGGCTGGAGAAGTTCGTGGCCGGCCGCCAGCCCTGAAGCAAGCGCTGGATAAGACCCCGCCCGCCGGCGCATACTGCGCCGGTGAGCCGCCGCCCGATTGAACTGACCCCCGACCTGATGCTGCGCGCCTATCGCGCCGGCATGTTCCCCATGGCGGAAGGCCGCGACGATCCGCGGCTCTATTGGCTCGACCCCGAGCAGCGCGGCGTCATTCCGCTGGACGACTTCCACCTGCCGCGCCGGCTGCAACGCACCGTGCTGGCCGGGCCGTATCGCGTTACCGCCGACACCGCCTTTGCCCGCGTCATCGGCGAATGCGCCGCCCCCGGCCCCGGCCGGCCCGATACCTGGATCAACGCGCAAATCCAGGCGCTGTTCACCGCGCTGCACCACCAGGGCCACGCCCATTCGGTGGAAGCCTGGGCCGAGGATGGCACCTTGGTCGGCGGGCTCTACGGCGTGGCGGTGGGCGCGGCCTTCTTTGGCGAGAGCATGTTCTCCCGCGCGCGGGACGCTTCCAAGGTGGCGCTGGTGCATCTGGTGGCGCGGCTGCGGCTGGGCGGCTACCAGCTGCTGGACGCGCAATTCCAAACCAGCCACCTGGCACAATTCGGCACGCAGGAAATCTCCCGCGCCGAATACAAGCGCCGGCTGACCCAGGCCACCGCCACCCCGGCGCCCTTTCCGGCGGCGCCCGACGCTGCGGCGCTGGAAGCGGAAATCCGCGCCCTGCGGGCATGAGCAAGCCGCCGCGCACGCAGTCCGGCATCGCCACCGCCGATGTGGTGCAATCCGCGCATCTGGGCGGCAATGCCGAGCTGTTCCCGCAAATCCTGGCGCTGCACGTGCCGGATGGCGCCACGGTGGCCGATGTCACCCATGGCTCCGGCGTGTTCTGGAAGCAGGTGGCGCCCGGCCGCTACAGCCTGCTGGCCACCGACCTGGCCATGGGCGTGGATTGCCGCGCCTTGCCTTACGCCGCCGGCAGCATCCACGCCCTTGTGCTGGACCCGCCCTATCTGGAAGGGCTGCTGCGCGGCAAGGCCACCAGCCGGGGCGGCCAGGGCAGCCACGCCGCCTTCCGCAGCTACTACAGCAATGGCGACGAAGCCGCCCCCGCCCGCCGTTGGCATCTTGCGGTGCTCGATCTCTACCTGGCCGCCGCCGCCGAGGCGCATCGGGTGCTGTGCGACCACGGCATCTTCATTGTGAAATGCCAGGACGAGGTTTCCGCCAACCGGCAGGAACTCACCCATGTGCAATTGCTCACCGCCTTTGCCGGCATGGGGTTTTACGCGCGGGATCTGTTCGTGCTGATGCGCCCCAACAAGGCGGCGGTGGCACGCCTTGTGCGGCAGGTGCACGCCCGCAAGAACCACAGCTACTTCCTGGTGCTGCAAAAAGTGCCGGCGGGCACGGATGTGGCGCGCTACCGGACGCGACCGCTGGTGATCAGTACAGAATGTAGCGCATCGTAAACACAATGGTCTCGCCCGCCGGGTCCGCCCCGGGCGGCAGGGGCGGCAGCCGGGCGCCGCGGAACATCGTCATCAGGTTGAAGTTCAGCCATTGCGAATGCGAGGGCGTGACCAGCGCCACGCTGCGCACCGTGCCATCGGGCGCGATGTTGATCCGCACCGTCACCGGCCCCTGGTGGCCCATCAGCACGGCGTCGCGCGGGTAGCGCTTGTGGTCGTCCACCCAGCGGCGGAACAGGTTGCGCCAATCCGGCCCCAGGTTGCGGCTGGCCTGCAAATCAGAACTCGGGTTGGCGTCAAACCGGCCACGCCCCGGCGTGCCGGACTGGTCCTCGCGGCTGCGCTCGCCGGGCCGGCCGCTGGGCAGCGGCGGCGAGGGCTGGCCGGGGGTGAAGGGGCCGGGCAGCGTCTCCAGGTTGGGGAAGGGCTGCTGCTGGCGCGGCTGCTGCGGCCGGGGCGGCGTGGGCGGCGCCTGCTGCGGCTGCGGCGGCAAGGGCCGGGGTGCCGGCGGGGCAGGGGGTGGCGG
>CANFIE010000362.1 GCA_947446625.1 Acetobacteraceae bacterium
CGCCCGCGCCGCGAATGAGGCGGCCTGCGCGGCGGCCATTACCGGGCGGCCAGTCTGTGGCATTGATGAAGCCGCCCAGGCGGTGATCGAGAAGGCCGGGCTGGCGGGGCTTATGCTGCACCGCACCGGGCATGGCATGGGCACGCTGGGGCATGAGTTCCCCGAGGACATGGCCTTCAACACCCGGCCACTGATGGCCAATGAGGTCTATTCGGCGGAACCCGGGCTGTATGAATGGGGCCTGGGTGGCTTCCGCCTGGATGACACGGTGGTGGTGGGCGCGGTGCCGGAGGTGCTGACACGGGCGCCGAAGGATATTCGCAGCCAGACGGTTTAGCGCCGCCTGGGTCATTTCCCCGCCTGGGTCAGCGCTTGTAGCGCCGGCCCAGCAGCGCGCTGCCCAGCACGGTCAGGCCCAGCGTGACCAGCAGCAGAATGAAGGCCAGGGCGGCGCCGAAGGGCCAGTTGGTGCCCTTGACGAACTGGTCATACACCGCCGGCGCCATCATCTTGAATTGCGGGCCGCCGAGCAGCACCGGGGTGGCATAGGCGTTCATGCACAATATGAACACCAGCACGCTGCCCGCCACCACGCCGGGCAGCGCCAGCGGCAGCACCACGCGGCGAAACACCGTGAGCGGCGGGGCGCCGAGATTGCCGGCGGCTTCCTCGATATTGCGGGGAATGCCCTCGATCACCGCTGACAGTGTCAGGATCATGTAGGGCGCCACCACGGCGACAATGCCGATGATGACGGCGCCCTGGGTGTAGAGCAGTTGCAGCGGCTCCGAGATGATGCCCAGGCCGCGCAGCGTGGCGTTGATGGCGCCGTCGCGGCCCAGCAGCGCCATCCAGCCCGCCGAGCGCACGACATTGCCGACCAGCAAAGGAAACACCGTGAGGATGACGGCCAGCGACTTGCGCTTGCTGTCCATCCGCGCCAGCCAATAGGCGGCGGGGAAGCCGATGATGAGGCAGAGCAGCGTGCAGGAGAAAGCCACCGTCATGGTGGTGCCCATCACCGCCTGATAATAGGGGTCGGCGATGGCACGCAGGTAGTTGCCGGGTTGCAGCGCCTCCAGCATCAGCTGGGTTGGGCTGTACTCGTTCAGGCTGATGCGGAACAGCATGGCCATGGGCGCCACCAGCAGCAGCAGCACCAGCAGGCCGGCAGGCAGAACAAGCGCGGCCATCAGGCGGCGGCTTCCCGGCGCGGCGGCATCAGCCCTTGAACTCCTTGTTCCAGAAGTCCAGCACGCGGGCGGACATGCTGGCCTGATAGGCATAATCCGGCGTGCGCAGCTTGGCCTGTTGCGCTTCGGTCAGGCTGATCTGCCGGGCCAGTTCCGGCGGCAGTGGTGCGTCGGTGACCGTGGGCACATAGCCCATGCGGGCGGCGAAGGCGGTTTGGCCGCGTGTGTCCAGCATGGCGTTCACGTAGCGCCAGCCGCCGGCCGGGTTGCGGGCATTCTTCGGCACCGCCATTTCATAGGTGATGCTGGTGGCGCCTTCCTCCGGCACCACATGGTTCAGCGGAATGCCGGACTGCTTCCACATGAAGCCACGCGCCAGCCACATGACGGTGAGCCAGACTTCCTCGGATTTCAGCGCCGCGGCCAATTGCTCATTGGAGGAATAGACCCGGGCGCCGAGCGACTTCCATTCGCGCAGCTTGGCCCAGGCTGGCTCGAAATTGCTCGGGCCGCCGCCGCCGACAATGGCCGCTGTTTCAACGTATTGGGCGTAGAGCAGGTCTGAGAGGCCGACGCGGTTGCGGTACTTGGGGTCCCACAGGTCGGCGTAGCTTTTGGGCGGCGTGGTCACCAGGTTGGGATTGTACAGGATGACGCGCGCCGAATAGATGTGCGGCACCGCATAGGGCCGGCGCAGCGAGGGGATGACCCGGCTGAGCGAGGGCACCGCCGGCGCGTTCACCGGCTCGAACAGGCCAAGCTGGGCCAGCTCGTACATGTCCACGTCGGAGAGGCCCACCACATCCATGCTGCCGCGCCGGGCGTTGCGCTCGGCCAGCAGCTTGGTCTTGCGGGTGGGGGCGGGGGCGATTTCCTGCACCACCTCCAGCCCGCTCGGTATCGCCACGGTCTGGTCCACCGCCTGGCGCAGGATGTCGCCGTAGTCGCCGCCCCAGGTGCCCATGACAACGGGGGTGGATTGGGCGCGGGCGCCGAGGCTGGGCAGCAGCGCGGCGGCGGCAAGGGCGCGGCGGCTGATCAACCCTTGAACTCCTTGTTCCAGAAATCGAGGATCTCGGCGCTGTGCTGTGCCGTATAGGCGTAGTTCGGCGTGCGCAGCCGGGCCTGCTGCTCGGGCGTCAGGCTGATCTGTGCCGACAATTCCGGCGGCAGCGTGGCGTTGGTGACGGTGGGGGCATAGCCCATGCGGTCGGCGAAGCCGGCCTGGGCGCGCGGGTCCAGCGCCGCGTTCAGGTATTTCATCGCGCCTTCCTTGTTGCGCGAGTTCTTCGGGACCGACATCTCGAAGATGATGCTGGTGGCGCCTTCCTCCGGCACCACGTGCTGCACCGGAATGCCGGCCTTCTTCCACATGAAGCCACGTGCCAGCCACATGATGGTGCACCACACCTCCTCGGACTTCAGCGCGGCGGCCAAAGCCTCGTTTGAGGGGTAGAGCTTCACATCGTTGCGGCGCAGCTCCATCAGCTTGGCGCGGGCCGGCACCAGGTTGCTTTCATTGCCGCCGCCCACCAGGGCCGCGGCCTCGGTGTTCGCCAAATACAGAATATCCACCAGGCCCACGCGGCCGCGCAGCCGGGGGTCCCACAGGTCGGCATAGCCCTTGGGCGCGGTCATCTTGGCCGGGTTGTACAGGATGACCTTGGCCGAATAGATGTGCGGCGCGCTGTAGGGCCGGCGCAGCGAGGGAATGGTGTGCACCATGTTGGGCACGTTGGCAGTGGAGATTTCCTCGAACAGGTTCTGCTGGGCCATGGTGTACATGTCCACATCCGACAGGCAGCAGATATCCATGGTGCCACGGCGGGACTGGCGCTCGGCGATCAGCTTGGCCTTGCGCGGATCCTGCGGGCCAACATCCTGCTGCACCTCCACGCCCTGCGGGCGCAGCAGGGGCACGTCGATATTGCTGGCCAGCAGCTCGCCATAGTCGCCACCCCAGGTGCCAACGATGACAGGCGCGGCCTGGGCGCGGGAGAAGCCCGGCAGGCCAGCGGTTAGGGCGCTGGCCAGGCCAGCGGTAAGCGCGGTGCGGCGGGTGGTCTGCATGGTGCTGCTCCTTCGTTCAGGCCTTGAAGGCCCGTTCCCAGAAATTCAGAATCTCGGCGGCGTGCTGTGCGGTGTAGGCAAAATCGGGCCGGCGCAGCTTGGCTTGCTGCTCGGCGGTCAGGCCGATCTCGGCCAGCAGCGGCGCGGGCAGGGTGGCGTTGCTGGTGGTGGGCAGAAAGCCCATGCGCTCGGCGAAGCCCAGCGCGGCGCGCGGGTCCAGCATGGCGTTCAGGTAGGCGAAGGCGGCTTGCTTGTTGCGGGCATTCTTCGGCACCACGGCGGCGGAGACATAGGGCGTGGCACCTTCCGCCGGCATGGCGGTGTGCATGTTGATGCCGGCCTTGCGCCACATGTAGCCGCGCGCCAGCCACATGATGGTGGCGGAAACCTCGCCGGATTTCAGCGCGGCGGCCAGGGTCTCGTTGGCGGAATAGACGCGGGCGCCCAGCGCCTTCAGCGCCAGCAGCCGGTCCCGCCCCGGGGTGTAGTTGCTCTCATTGCCGCCGGCCACAATGGTGGCCGCTTCCGAGATGCTTTGGTACAGCAAATCCGAAAAGCCGATGCGGCCACGGAAGCGGTCGTCCCAAAGGTCGGCATAGCGGGTGGGCGGCGGCGCAATGGTGGCGGGATTGTAGAGCATGACGCGCACCGAATAGATGTGCGGCAAGGTGAAGGGCGAGCGCAGCGCCGGCAGCACATGCGCGATATTGGGCACATTGGCCGGGGTGAGTTCCTCCACCAGCCCGAGTTCGCCCATCGCGTGGCAGTCACTGTCGCCCAGGCAGACCACATCCATGCTGCCGCGCCGGCTGGTGCGTTCGGCCAGCAGCTTGGTCTTGCGGGCGGCGGGGGTGCCCAGTTCCTGAATGGGGTTGATGCCTTGCGGGCGCAGCAGCGGGTTCTCAATCTCGCTGGTCAGCAGCGCGGCGTAGTCGCCGCCCCAGGTGCCAACCACCACCTCATTCGCCTGGGCATTGGCGATGTGCGGCGCGGCCAAGGGGGCCAGCAAGGTGGGCAGCAGCAGGCGGCGCGAGGTCATGCGGGGTCCTCCGGCAGCAGGCGGGCATCCTCGCCCTGCCAATCCAGGGTTACGCTGTCTCCGGGCGCCAGTTGGCGCAGGCGGTCCCCGGCGGGCGGGGTTTCGCGCAGCGCCATCAGCGGCGTGCCGGCCAGGGTGAAGTGATATTCCGTCAGCCCGCCCAGATACACCGTGCGTTCCAGC
>CANFIE010000363.1 GCA_947446625.1 Acetobacteraceae bacterium
CCTGCGGTTACAGAAGGCCTGCCTGCATGAGCGTCGTCGAGAACGAAGTCTCCGCCGATAATGTGCGCAAGCACATCGAGCACATCACCACGCAAATCCCCTCGCGCCTCGCTGGCAGCGCCAATGCCAAGCGCATGGCGGAATACAGCCGCGACGCCCTGCTGGCCGAGGGCATTCCCGCCCAGGTGCATGAAATGCCCGGCCTGGTCAGCTTCCCCGACAAGGGCGAGCTGCTGGTGCAATGGCCGCGCGAAGTGGCGATTGAGGCGAACACCCTTGGCCATTCCGTGCCCACCCTGGCCGAAGGGCTGAGCGCCGAGGTCATCGACGTGCGCTCGGGCGACTTCAAGGAATATGAAGGCCAGGACGCGCAGGGCAAGATCACCCTCAGCGAACTCAGCTACCACCCGGCGCGGCATGAAAAGCAGCGCATCGCCGGCATCATGGGCAGCGTTGGCTGCATCATGATGAACTGGGGGCATGACACCAACACCGCCGTGCCCTTCGGCAGCGTGAAGCCGGCCTGGGGCAACCCGACGCCCGAGGGCTACAAGACCGAAATGCCGACGCTGCCCTGCGTGGGCATTGCCCGCACCGCGGGTCTGCAACTGCGCGAGATGATCCAGGCCGGGCCGGTGCGGGTGAAGCTGCGCGCCAATGTGGAAAATGGCTGGAAGCCGGTGCAGATCACGGTGGGCGAGGTGAAGGCCCCGGGCAGCGACGATTTTGTGGTGGTGGGCGGCCACCAGGATAGCTGGCCCGGCCCCCAGGCCACCGACAATGCCGCCGGCAATGCCTGCATCATGGAACTGGCGCGGGTGTTCAACAAGCACAAGGACAAGCTGCGCCGCGGCCTGGTGCTGGGCTTCTGGACCGCGCATGAGACCGGCACCATGGTTGGCAGCAGCTGGTATGTGGACCGCAACTGGGACCGGCTGCGCGAAAACGCCGTGGCCTATCTCCAAATCGACCAGCCTGGCTGCATCGGCTGGACCCGTTGGAGCACTGGCAGCAATGTGGAGCTGAAGCGCTTCCACCAGGAAGTGGAAGGCCGCGTGCTGGGTGAGCGCCCGCGCAATTGGCGCCGCGCGGTGAAGACCGGCGACAGCAGCTTCTTTGGCCTGGGCGTGCCCATGCTGGCCGGCAACGGCGCCTATACCGATGAGGAACTGAAGAACACCGCCATGGCCACGCTGGGCTGGTGGCATCACAGCGTGGAAAACACCATCGACAAGCTGGACTGGGCCGAGATGCAGACCAGCCTGCGAGTTTATGCCGGCTGGCTGTGGGAGCTGTGTACCGCGCCCATCCTGCCCTACGAATTCGTCAGCGTGGCGGATCAGTTCATTGAACGCCTGGGTGGGCTGGCCGAGGCTGGCGCGAGTGTTGGTCTTTCCGGCGCGCTGGCGCGGGCGCATGCCTTCCGCACGGCGGCGGTTGCGCTGGATGCCAAGGCCAATGAATGGCGCGCCCGCTACGCCAAGGGCGAGGTGGATGACGACGCCCCGGCCGAGTTGTTCAACACCGCCTTCAAGAAGCTTTCCCGCATGCTGGTACCGCTGGCCAGCACCGCCAAGGGCACCTATGGGCACGACCCCTATGGCTATGGGCCGCAGGGCAGCATGATCCCTTCGCTGTATGACGTGCCGAAGCTGGCCAAGCTGGCCGATGGCGAGCAGCGCTGGATGCTGGAAGTGCAGCTGGTGCGCGACCGCAACCGCATTGCCGACACGTTGGGCGATGCGGCCACGCTGGTGAATGCAGCGCTGGCCAAGGCTTAGGCAAAGGCTTGGGCCAAGGCTCGGGCAAGACGCGGTTGCGGGCCTTGTTGCGGCCTGCATCCGTCATGGCCGGGCTTGCCCTGGCCAGCCAAGGCGTTGAGCACGGATGGTGCGAGATGCCCGGGTCAAGCCCGGGCATGACGGGTCACTCAGCCCGGGGGCAGCAACTCCAGCACGGCGGCGGCGGCGGCTTCGCTGGGCAGGCCCTCGGCTGGGCGCAACTGGCCCATCACGGCGGCGAAGCCGGTGCGTTGCGCGGCGGCGGCTTCCGGGTTGTGCAGCAGGTGCAGCAGGGCTGCGGCCAGCTTGGGTGGCGTGCAGTCGTTCTGGATGAACTCGGGCGCCACGGCGCGTTCCGCCAGCAGGTTGACGATGCTGGCGAAGGGCACCTGCACCAGCCGCAGCACAATGGCGGCGGTGATGGGATTCATGCGGTAGCCCACCACATGCGGCAGCCCGGCCAGCGCCACTTCCAGGGATGAGGTGCCGGATTTGATCAGGCCCACCTCGGCGGCGGCGAAGGCGTCGTGCTTGTCCTCAGGCGTGGTGACCACCAGAGGCGGCACCGGCCAGTTGGCAATGCCGGCGCGCACCGCCTCGGCCACCGTGCCGGCCAGGGGCAGCACGGGGCGGAGATGCGGCACCTTGGTCGCCAGCAGGCGCAGGGTTTCGCCAAACACCGGCAGCATGCGGCTGATCTCGCCACGCCGGCTGCCGGGCATGACGATGACCACACGCTCATGCGGGGCGATGTTGTGGCGGGCGCGGAAGCGGGCGGCGTCGCCCTGGTCGGCGCCGCCTTCCAGCACCGGGTGGCCAACAAAGCGCACCGCCATGCCATGCGCCTGGAAGAAGGCTGGCTCAAACGGCAGCAGGGCGAGGACGGCATCCACCCGGCGCTTCAGCTTCTCGATGCGGCCGGGGCGCCAGGCCCAGAGTTGCGGCGCCACATAATGCACCACCTTGATGCCGGAGGGCCGCACCTTTTCCGCCACGCGCAGGGTGAAGCTGGGGGCATCGATGGTGACCAGCACGGCGGGGCGGCGGGCCAGGATATCGGCTTCCACCTGGGCCATGCGGCGCTTCAGGTTGCGCAGCTTGGGCAGCACTTCCAGCAGGCCCATCAGCGCCAATTCCTGCATGGGGAACAGGCTGTGCAGGCCTTGCTCGGCCATGCGCTCGCCGCCCACGCCGGCGAAGGTGAGGTCGGGGCGGCGGCGGCGCAAAGCGGCCATCAGCCGGCCGCCCAGCAGGTCGCCCGAGGCTTCGCCGGCCAGGATGTAGATCAGCGTCATGCGAAGCTGGCCGGTTGGGGTTGGGCCACCGGGGCGCGGGGCCAGTCGCGGTGGTGCAGCACGGCGCCGTCGCGGCGCACGGCCTCGATGCGGGACTGCTCCAGCGTGCAGAACAGCCATTGGGCGGCGTCCATGCTGCCGGCGGCCAGGATGCCATCCTCGGGGAAGCCGCGGTCCACCGGGCCATAAACCGCGGCCAGGCCGTGGTTTTCGTCCAGCGCGGCGCACCAGGGGGCCAGGCCCACGGTGGGGGCGACGGCGACGAAGCACTGGTTTTCCAGCGCCCGGGCCTGGGCGGAAAAGCGCACGCGGTTGAAGCCCTGGGCGCTGTCGGTGCAGGCGGGGGTGAGGATGAGCCAGGCGCCGGCTTCCACCTGGGCGCGGACATGCTTGGGGAATTCGACGTCGTAGCAAATGGAGATGCCGAGACGGCCCCAGGGGGTGTCGAACACCTGCGGGCCAGCGCCGCCGGAGATGCCCCAGCGCTCGGACTCGAAGCGCGTCATCTGCTGCTTGTCCTGGAAGGCCAGGGTGCCATCAGGCGCGACGAAGGGGGCGCGGTTGAGGATGCGGCCCTGGCTGGCCATGGGCAGGCTGCCGCCCAGCAGCCACAGCCCGTGCTGGCGGGCGGCGGCGCGGAGCGTGGCGAGGACCTGTTCGGCGGCGGCGACCATGGCGGCGAGTTCGCCGGCTTCATCCGTTGGGCCGCCGGCCAAAGCGGGGGCGAGTTCGACGCAGGCGTATTCCGGCAGTACCACCATATCGGCATGCGGGGTGGCCTGGGCCAGCCAGTGGTGCAGCTTGGCGGCCCAGTCCGCCAGGCTGGCCGGGCGCTCCACCGGGTATTGCAGCAGGCCGAGGCGCAGCGGCGTCACAGGGTTTCCTTCGCCCAGAACACCAGGCTGTGCGGGGTTTCGCCGGCATCACCGGCTTCGCGCCAGGGCAGCACGCAGGAGAGTTCCGGCCGGCGGGTGTAGCCGCGCTTCTGCCAGAAGGGGTCCAGCGGTTGGTAGCCGGGCGGGGTGCGCGGGTCATTCGGGTTGCGGACCACGGCGCAGAAGGCGGCCTTGTGCAGGCCCAGCGCACGGGCATGGGCTTCCCGGTGGGTGAAGAAGGCCACGCCCAGGCCCTGGCCACGCCAGGCGGGCAGCAGCACGCTTTCGCCGAAGTAGCACCAGGCCGCCGGGTCCAGGCCACGGGCGGTGAAGGGGGCGCGGATGGCGGGCAGGGCGTGCGGCAAGGGTTGGCAAGTGGCGGCGCCGATGAGGTCCGCCCCGGCCCAGGCCAGCACCACCGCCGCGCCGCTGGTTTCGGCGAAGCTGGCGAGGTGCGCGGCCTCGGAGGCTTCGTCGCCGGCGTAGCGGTAGGGCCATTCGGCGAAGACCTGGCAGCGCAGCC
>CANFIE010000364.1 GCA_947446625.1 Acetobacteraceae bacterium
CGAGGCCACCCGCGCATGCGCATAGGCATGCGCCGCCAGCCGCCGCAGCCAGCCGGCGGGCACTTCGGTATCGCTGTTCAGCAGCACCACGTCATGCGCGCCCGCCGCCGCGATGCCAAGATTCACCGAGCGCACGAAGCCAAGGTTCTGCTCATTGCGCAGCAGCACAATGCTGCCCGCCTTGGCGATATCCGCCAGCCAGGCCGAGAGTTCCGGCTCTGGCGAACGATCATCCACCACAATGATCCGGCCCGGCGGCCGCAGCGGGTCGATCAGTACCGACTGGATGCAACGCCGGGTCTGCGCCAGCCCACGGTAGACCGGGATGACCACATCAACCGCCACCGTTGTGGGCGCGGCTGCCATATGCGTGGTGGCCGGCAGATAGTCCTGGATGGTCAGCGACGCCGAGGTGGCCCAGCCCCGGGCCCGCCCAACCTGCATATGGTAGCGCAGCGGCCGCTCCCCCGCCTCGGGGTGCTGCTCAACATACCAGGCGGCATCAAAGTCAGGGTGCGGATTGCGCAATTGCGCCTCGCCATGCAGCACGTAGTGCAGCACTGGCTCCAGCCCGCTTTCGTCAACATCGGTCTGCCATTCGCGATACCAGGCTGGGTCGAACCAGGGGTTCGGCGCGCGGCCCTCCTGCGCGCCATGCACCACGAAATGCTCCACCGGGTCCATGCCGCCGGCGGCCACATCGGGGTAGCGCTCCAGGTAGTAGGCGGCGTCCACATAGGGCCGCACGCTGCTGCGGGTGCCGGCGGGCCAGTCCACCATGGTGCCGGTGCCGGTCGCCCAGCCCGCCTGCCGCCCCGTGCGCATATGGAACAGCAGCGGATTGTCGGCCGCCTCGGGATGCTGCGCCACATACCAGGCGGCATCGAAGGACTGGTGCGGGTTGCGCAGCTGCACAGCGCCATGCCGCAGGTAGTGCAGAATGGGGCTGAGCCCGCTCGCCCCCACATCCGGGTTGCCCTGGCTGTACCAGGCACCGTTGAACCACTTGTTGGGGTCGCGTGCTTCCTGGGCGCCATGGCGAATGAAATGCTCAACCGGCCCAAGCGCATAGCCGGCAACATCCGGGTAGCGCTCGCAGTACCAGGCGGGGTCGATAACATCCCGCAGCATGGCCGCCAGCATGGCGTCGGTGGGTTCGCGCGGCGCCGCTGCTTTGGCCGTGGTGGGCTGCGCGGCGGGTTGGGCATTGCTGTCCGAGGAGGGCACGGCGGCGGCGACCTGGGTGGAAGTTGCAGCGTTGCCGGCGGAAAGCGCGGGCCAGGCGCCGCTCAGTCTTCGGGGGAAGCCTGTATTCCTGAATAACTTATCCGGCTGCCCGGCACCACCCTTGCCACGCCGCAGCCTCCGAGCCCCCGGTGCCGCCATCCTTGCCGAGCGCTCCGCCATGCCTGTAGCCTGCTGCCATAAGAAGCCTGGGGGCAAACCGCCCACAAACAGGCACATGCAAAGGGAGGCGACATCGTGGCAGGCACCCGCCGTTCGCTTGTAACATTGGCCGCAAGTTCGGCCCTGGGCTTGGCCGCCCTACCGCGCGTGGCCCAGGCACAGGCCCAGGCCTATCCAAATCGGCCGGCGCGCATCCTGGTTGGCTTCGCCGCCGGCGGCGCCACCGACATCCAGGCCCGCCTGATGGGGCAATGGCTGTCGGATCGTCTCGGCCAGCAATTCGTGGTCGACAACCGCTCCGGCGCCAGCGGCAACATCGCCACCGAAATGGTGGCCCGGGCGGCGCCCGATGGCTACACCCTGCTGCAGGTTGTCACCCCGCACGCCATCAACGCCGCGCTCTATTCAAACCTGCCCTTCAACTTCATGCACGACATCGCGCCGGTGATCTGCGCCGCGCGGCTGGCCTATGTCGCCGTGGTCAACCCGGCCTATTCGGTGCGCAGCATCCCCGAGTTGATCGCCAAGGCCAAGGCAAGCCCGGGCACCATCAGCTATGGCTCGGCCGGCAGTGGCACACCGCAGAACATCGCCGTCGAGTTGTTCAAGATGATGGCCGAGGTAAACCTGCTGCACGTGCCCTATCGCGGTGGCGCGCCCGCAGTGGCAGACCTCATGGCCGGCCACATCCAGGTGGTGTTCAGCCCGCTGTCGGAAGCCATTGAGCAAATCCGCGCCGGCAAGCTGCGACCGCTCGGCGTCACCACCGCCGCCCGGCTGGACGTGCTGCCGGATGTGCCGCGCATTGCCGATTTCGTCCCGGGCTATGAGGCCAGCGGCTTCGCCGGCATTGCCGTACCCCGCAACACCCCGGCCGCGATCATCGAGTTGCTGAACCGCGAACTCAACGCCGGCCTGGCCGACCCCACGGTCCGCGCCCGCATCCTTGACCTCGGCGGCACCCCGGTTGGTGGCACGGCGGCGGAATTCGAAGCCGTGCTGAAGGCCGCCATCGAGAAGTGGGGCAGGGTCATCCGGTTCGCCGGCATCAAGGCGGATTAACGCCGGCCCCTCTTCACCCGCCTCCTGGCCCGGCAGTTGCTTGCACCGGGCCAGGAGACCACCCCATGCCCCGCCTTGTCCTGCATCGCCTGCCCATGGCCCACCCGGCCGACCTTGCCGCACTGGCGGCACTGCTGGAGGCCGGCACGCTGCGCGCCACCGAAATCAGCGCCATCATCGGCAAAACCGAGGGCAATGGCGGCCTGAATGATTTCACCCGCGGCTATTTCACCCAGTCGCTGATGCTGCTGCTGGGGCGCCATGCCGGCGAAGCGCCGGAAGCCCTGGCAGCGCGCATCCCCTGCGTGCTGTCCGGCGGCACCGAGGGCGTGCTGTCACCGCACTACACCGTTTTTGCCACCGTGCCAGGGGATGGAGCCGGGGGGTTGGCCATCGGCACCGCCTTCAGCCCACCCACGCCGCCCTGGCAACTTGGCCGGCAGGCCCAGGTGGCGGCGGTGGCCAATACCGTCCGCGCCGCCATGGCCCAGGCCGGCATTGCCAGCCCCGGGGATGTTGCCCTGGTGCAGGTCAAGGCCCCTGCCCTGCAACCCGCGGCCCTGCGCCCCCAGGACCCGGCCCCACGCAGCAGCGCCGCCGGCCCGGCCATGGCCTATTCCCGCGCCGCCGCCGCGCTGGGCGTGGCCCTGGCCCTGGGCGAGGTGCCCGCCGAGGCCGACCTGGAGGCCGCGCTGCTCAGTGACTTCAGCCTGTATTCCAACCGCGCCAGCATCTCCTCGGGCATCGAGGTCAGTTGCAACGAAGTGGTGGTCTTCGGCACCGCGCCGGGCTGGGCGCCGGGGCCGCGCCTGGCGGTACGCCCGCTGGCCGATGCGCTGGACCTGCCGGCGATATGTGCCGCCTTCACCGCCGCCGGCCTGCCCGCCGCGCCGCAACTGGCGCCGGCAGACCGCGCCCGGCTGGGCTGCGTGCTGGTGAAGGGCGAACCAGACCGGCGCGGCACCATTCGCGGCGCCCGCCACACCATGCTGGGCGATACCGACCTGGACCCGCAGCGCCACCTGCGCGGCGCGCTGGGGGGGCTGGTGGCCGGCGTGGCTGGCGATGGGCGGCTCTTCGTCAGCGGCGGGGCCGAGCACCAGGGGCCCGAGGGTGGCGGATTGATCGCGGTATTCGCCAACGGGTAGCGCCTGCCGCACCGCATTCAGGGCATGGCTGGCAAGCAGAAGCGCCAGCCAGGGGCATTATCGGCGCGCATGGTCTCAAGACCGGCTTTTCCGTATCATCATCATAACGGATAATCAGCACGGATCAGGGACAAGCCTGCATGCAGTCGCATCGCGTCGTCGCCATGCTCTCGTCTGCCATGCAGGCCGTGGCGCAAACGCCTGAGCGCCGCCCAACACCGCGCCTGGCTGGCCGCGCATGAACGGGGAACCGGCCTGATGCCCAGCGTCTGTGTCGTTGGCCTCGGCTATATCGGCCTGCCCACCGCGGCGCTCATTGCCAGCCGGCAGCATCGTGTCTTCGGCGTAGACCTGGATGCGCATGTCGTTGCCACGGTCAACGCCGGGAAAATCCACATCACCGAGCCAGACCTGGCCGGCCTGGTGCAGAAGGTGGTGACGGATGGCCTACTCACCGCCCATGCCAGCCCACAGGCGGCGGATGTCTTCATCATTGCCGTGCCCACACCGCTGACCGAGACGGGCCGCCAGCCGATGCTTGACCACGTGCTGGCCGCCGCGCGCAACCTGGCGCCACTGCTGGCACCGGGCAACCTGGTGATTCTGGAGAGCACATCCCCGGTTGGCACCACCGCCCATGTGGCGCGGTTGCTGGGAGAATTGCGGCCCGACCTCAGCCTGCCCGGCAGCAGCCACAGCCCGGATATTGCCGTGGCCTTTTGCCCGGAACGCGTGCTGCCCGGCCGAATCCTGACCGAGTTGCTGGACAATGACCGCTGCGTGGGCGGCCTTACCCCAACCTGCACCGCCAAGGCCGCGGCGTTCTATCAGTTGTTCGTCCGTGGGGCGGTGC
>CANFIE010000365.1 GCA_947446625.1 Acetobacteraceae bacterium
TGTGGGGCATGATAACCCGCGCCTGCCCGGCCATCGGCGCCCTGGCCCTGGGCGCGGCCGGCGAGTTCTTCGGCCTGCGCCTGCCCACGCTGGTCGCGGTCATCCTGGCCTTCCTCACCTTTGCCTGGGGCTGGCGCATGCTGCCGCTGATGTCCCGCGTGCTGGAAAGCCGCGCCGCCGTGCGCATGGGCGAAGCCCACCACCTGATGTTCGGCGCCCAGGCCCCGGCCACCCAGCGCCGCGTCTTCCGCCTGCCACCAGAGGACGCCGCCTTCATCGACGCCGAAGTGGCCGCCGGCCGCTTCGACAGCGGCGCCGAGGTGGTCCGCGCCGGGCTGGCGGCACTGCGGGAGAAGCAAGAGCCGCCCCAGGCCTAGAGCACCATGCGCCCTGTTGGGCGCATGGTGCTCTATAACTATTTGAAACTAGAGCAAGAAATCCATTCTGATGATTCCATCAGAATGGATATTGCTCTAGCCCCTCCCCCACTTTCCCGGCTAAACGCGCCGCTTGGTCGAGGGGACACTCAAATCATGTTGAACGCCGCCATCATTGGCATGGGCCGCTGGGGCCAGGTCATGGTCAACAGTGTGCAGGGCCGCAACCAGGCGGGCATCCGCTTCGTCGCCGGCAGCACCCGCACCCCCGCCAAGGCCGAGGCCTTCTGCGCCCAGAAGGGCCTGCGCATGCTGCCGAGCTATGAGGCCGTGCTGGCCGACCCCGAGGTGCAGGCCGTGGTGCTGGCCACCCCGCATGGCCAGCATGCCGAGCAGGTCATCGCCGCCGCCGCCGCCGGCAAGCACATCTTCGTCGAAAAGCCCTTCACCTTGTCCAAGGCCAGCGCCGAGGCCGCCGTGGCCGCCGCGCAGAAGGCCGGTGTGGTGCTGGCGCTGGGCCATAACCGCCGCTTCCTGCCCGCCGTGGCCGAGATGAAGCGCATGATCGCCGCCGGCGAACTCGGCACCGTGCTGCATGCCGAGGGCAACATGTCCGGCAGCCAGGCCTTTGGCTGGGTGGAAGGCATGTGGCGCGCCGACCGGCATGAAAGCCCGCTGGGCGGCATGGGCGGCATGGGCATCCACATGATCGACATGCTGATCAACCTGATGGGCCCCTTCGCCAGCGTCGCGGTCAACAGCTACCCCCGCGTCTCGCCGCATGTGGACGACACCACGGCCATGCTGGCGCGCTTCACCTCCGGCGCCTCGGCCACCTTCGCCACCATCAACCTCACCGCCCGGGTCTGGCGCGTGGCGCTGCTGGGCACCAAGGGCATGCTGGAGCTGTTCAACCACGAGCGCCTGTTCTTCCGCCCGGTGGAAGGCGAGGAGTGGACCAAGAACTTCCCCGCCACCGATATCGAGGCCGCCGAGCTGGAAGCCTTCGCCGCCGCCGTGGCCGGTGGCCCGGCCTATCCGCTGCCGCTGAGCGACGCGATCCACGGGGTTTCGGTGTTCGAGACCATGATCGCCGCCGCTTCCGCAGGCAGCACCCTGGCGGTGCCGTAAACAGCCGGCTAGAACACCACCACCATTTCCGCGAGAGGGAGCATTCCAATGGCCAAAATCGTTCGCATGGGCAGCAACAAAATCCTGTCCAGCTCGGTCGAGTACCACAACTTCGTCTTCCTCGCCGGCATGACCGCCGACGACCTGAGCCTCGACATCATCGGCCAGACCAAGCAGGTCCTGGCGAAGATCGACGCCAGCCTGGAAGCCAATGGCACCGACAAGTCGCACCTGCTGAATGCCCAGATCTGGCTGAAGGACATCAAGCAGCGCGACGCCATGAACACCGTGTGGGTGGAATGGCTGGGCGAGGAAGGCCGCCCGGCCCGCGCCTGCGTGCAGGCCGAAATGGCCTCGCCCGGCATTCTGGTTGAGATCATGGTTAACGCCTGCCGCTAAATCCTGCCCTTAAATAAGGCAAGACTTAGGCAAAGTTTCCAAGGTCGGAGGGTGAGAATCCTCCGGCCTTTTTGCTGCCCAATCGGCCTCAAAGGCCGTGTCTTTTCCGCCGCAACACTGTGTTTTCCTGCCACAGCCGGACAATTCCTAGGAATGTGGTCCGTTCATGCGGCTCCCAGCATGTGCCCAGCGAGCGAATCACGTCACATTTCGCCCTGTGTCACGCCGGGCGGTTGCGCTGCAGCACAAGCCTTCGCTACCCAGGCTGCACAGGCGGCGGCTACCCGGGGGAATGGGTAGTCTCCGCATAACGGCTAAACCGAGACGGGGACGATTTACGCATGGGGCTCAAGGGAACCGCACTGGCCATTTGTGTGCTCATTGGCGCCACGGGGCTCAGCCCTGTCGCTGAAGCAGCCCGGCCGGATCGGAACCAGTCCCAGGCTTCCAGCCGGGTGCCGCAGACCATGGCGCTGCCGGCCCGCGCCGCCGCCCCGCAGTTCCGCCTCAACACCGTTGGTTCCGCCCGCGCCCAGGGCCGCAACATGTCGCGTCGCGGCTATGCGGCCAGCTATGGTGGCATCTCCTGCGTGCCGTATGCCCGCCAGGCCACTGGTATGCACATCTCGGGCAATGGCTGGCAGTGGTGGGGCAATGCCGCTGGCAGCTACGCCCGCGGCCACCGGCCGGAACCCGGCTCGGTCCTCGCCTTCCGCTCCACCGGCAACATGCGCCACGGCCATGTGGCGGTGGTCTCGCAGGTCATCACCCCGCGCGCCGTCCTCATCGACCACGCCAATTGGGGCGGCCCCGGTATTCGCCGTGGCAGCGTGATGCACGGCGTGCAGGTGCAGGACGTTTCCCCGAACAATGATTGGTCCGATGTGCGGGTGCAGATCGGCCACAGCGCCGAATCCTTCGGCCGCACCTACCCGACCTATGGCTTCATCTACAACCGCCCCGACACCGGCCGTTACCTGGCCGAGGGCGGCGAAACCCAGCCGAGCTTCGAGGAAGTGGCCGAAGCGCCCGAGCCGACCAACGCCCCGCGCGCCGGCCAGCGCAACACCAGCCAGCGCCGCAACGCGGCCCCGGCCCGCCGCACCCGCTAAGCCCTGCCCCGGTTGCGGCGCCTGCGCCGCAACCTTGCCGCGTTGCCTATACGGCGGCGGCCTTCATCTCGTCGCTGCGGTCCCACAGGTTGGGCACCACCGTATTGGTGTAGCCGCTGATGAACCGCTTCGGCGCGCTGGTGCCGGGGTTGAACACATGCCGGCTGATGGCGCCGATATTGCCGCCATACACATGAATGCTGATGCTGGCGCGGTCGGCGTAGGCGTTTTCCACCACGTGAATATCCTGCCCGCCCGGCGTCACATGCTCCACCTGCCCCGGTGAGAGCGTATCCCGGCCCAGCACCTGCATCGGCGCGCCATCCGGCGAAACGGCGTAGTTTGTGGCAATCTCCGAACCGCGCAGCATGCCGATCATGCCCCACACCAGGTGGTCATGCACCGGCGTGCGCTGCCCCGGCCCCCACACAAAGCTCACCACGCTGAAGCGCTCCAGCGGGTCGCAATGCAGCAGGTATTGCCGGTAGCTCGGCCCGGCCTGGGCGAATTCATCCGGCAGCCAGTCATCCTGCGCCACCAGTTCGGCCAGCAGGTTATGGCCCTCATGCAGCCAGCGGGTTTCGCAAGCGCCGGCGTCGGCCAGCTTGGTCATCCCCTGCACAAATCTCCGCAACCGCTGAATGCCAGCCATGAAACGCTCCTAGATTATCATCCTTGGCTAAACCCTGGCCCGGACCCTGGCTTTGATCAAGATCAGAAGCGCCCCTTACAAGTGCCGCCCCGCCGCCCAATATGGCCGCCCCAACCAGCAGGAGGCCACCTCATGGGCCAGGGCTACGCGCGCATCGCCTTCACCCCCGCTGTCCAGGCCGAGCAAGCCAAGATCGGCTCCCACACCCGCTTTGCCGCCATGGCCGAGCAAGGCCGCGACGACAGCCGCCTAGGCCCGCCCGAGCAGGAGTTCCTCACCAGCCGCGAAAGTTTCTATTTGTCGTCGGTCAACGCCCAGGGCTGGCCCTATATCCAGCATCGCGGTGGCCCGGCCGGATTTCTCCGGGTTGCGCCTGACGGCACCGCCCTCGCCTTCGCCGAACTCAGCGGCAATCGGCAAAAGGTCAGCCAGGGCAACCTGGCCGAAAGCGACCGCGTCGCCCTGTTCTGCATGGACTATGCCGGCGCGCATCGGCTGAAGCTGTTCGGCCATGCCAGCCTGCTGCCGCTGGCCCAGGCGCCGGAATGGGCACATACCCTGCCCCACCCCGCCACCGCCAAGGTGGAAAGCCTGATGCTGATCCGCCTGGCCGGCTGGGAATGGAACTGCCAGCAGCATATCCCCCGCCTGCTGCCCCTGGCCGAGGTTGAAGCCGGCGTGCGCCACATGGCCGAGCGCATCGCCGCGCTGGAGGCGGAAAACGCAGCGCTGCGCAAAAGCTAACGCCGGTTCCAAGGGGCGCCTGCCCCTTGGTGGGGAGCGCGAGGGGCAA
>CANFIE010000366.1 GCA_947446625.1 Acetobacteraceae bacterium
CCACCAGTACCGTCGGGCAGCCCATGATCAGCACGCCGCCATGCATCGTGTTGCTGGTAATATGCGCCTGCGGAAAATTCGCCACCAGCACGGTGAAGGCGCCGGTCACAATCGTATCCGGTGGCCCCACGCAGAAGCACATGTCGGTAATCCGCGCCGCCGGCAGCCCGCCAATCAGCACGGTTGGCGCGCAGGGGCCAATCACCGGCCCGCCCACATGCGGAATCGGCGGCACGCCCGGCGTCAGCATCGGGCACACATGCATGTCGGTCAGCCGGGAAGCTGGGAATGGCATCAGGCCACCGCCTCCACCTGAATCCGCCCGGCGCCGCCCAAGGCAATCTCCCGCGCGCTGGCCAAAAACCGCTGCATCCGCGCCTGGGCATGCTGCGGCGTCTGCCGCACCGCCGCCAGCGCCACGCCGCCCGCCACCGCCATGCCACTGAAATGCTCGCCCGGCGGCACCGGCGGCTGCCCTTCGGGAGACATGCTGCCCCCCGACCAGAACACCGCCATCGCCGCCCAGGCCTCGGTACTTTTAAACCCTGCCGCCTCGGCCGCCTTATGCGCTGCCCGCCGGGCCGCCTCGTCCGGCCGGCGCACCCAGGCCTCGGCCGCCTCCACCGCCACCAGGTCGGCCGGAATGGCCGCGGCATAGGGCACGGCGCGGGCGCACATGCAGGTCCACCACACCGCTTCCCGCTTCGGCAGGCCATGCGCCGCCACACGCAGCGCATCGGCCAGCATGCCGGCGGCCTCCAGCGTCGTCATCGCGGCCTCGGCGGTCGCCAGGGCTTCCACCTTGGCCAGGGCCGGCGGGTCCAGTTGCATATGCGGCAACAGCGGCGCCAGCGGCACCGCAAGCTTGCTCTGGGGGCGGGGGGCGCTGCCGCTCATCTCAGCACTCCACCCAGCCCAGGGCGGGCGGTGCCGGCAATTGCGGCTGGCTGTGCTGAGTGGGTTTCATTGCGCGCCACATTTTCCCTTTGCCGTTCCCCAGGCTAACCCGTTTCCGTCCCGGGGTGAAATAGCCCGCCCGCACCGGCATCACGGCCCAATCATGATGAGCGGTGCCTTCTCGGTCAGCATGGCGCTGGCCTTGCCATTGTGCATCAGGCCGTCCACCGTGGTCATCAGCGTGCCCTTCACGTCGATCATCATGCCCTCGACCTTCACGCCAAGCTGGTCGACCACAATCTTTGATTGCCCGACATGCAGCGTGATCGACTGCATCGCCTCGATGTCGATCGCCCCCAAGGCGCATTTGATGGTCAGGTTGCCCATCTTCAGCTCAAGCGTGTCGTTGCCCATGCCCAGGGTGGTGTCGCGATTGCCCATCTTGTTCTCGCGGATCTCATTGCCCTGCTTGATCGTCAGGCTCTCATCGCCCTTCACCGTGGTGGTGCGCTTGCCATCCGGCTGGTCCGTGCTTTCGCCGGTCACATCGCGGATTTCATTGCCCTTCACCGTGGTCTTCTTCTGGTTCTTCACCAGGTTCAGCATGTCCTTCTCGGCCTGCAGATAAAGCTGCTCGCTGCCCTTCTTGTCGTCGAACCCCACCATATTGGCGTTGGACCGCCCGCCCCCCTTGGTAGAGCGGCTGCGAATGCCGCTGCGGGTATTATGCGCCGGCAGCGCCCAGGGCGGCGGGCCATCGGCATTGTAAAGGGAACCAACCACCACCGGCCGGTCCGGGTCACCATCCAGAAAGCTCACCAGCACTTCGTCGCCAATGCGCGGCAAAAACCAGCTGCCGCCCCAGGCCCCGCCAAAGGGCTGCGCCACGCGCACATAGCACGAGGATTGGTCGTTCTTCTTGTCGTCCCGGTGGTCCCACAGGAAGTGCAGCTTCACCCGACCATGCTTGTCGCAGTGAATTTCCTCACCGCTCGGCCCGGTCACAATGGCGCTCTGCAAGCCCGGAATCACCGGCCGCTGCCGCCGCCCCGGCCCGCGCCAGATGCGGCTGCCGGCAATGGCGGTAAAGCTGTTCTGGTAGCCGCTGCCGCCCTGCGTCGCCAAATGGGTGTCGTCGAACACGTCATGCGTCACGCTGGTCAGCAGCCAGGGCGTGGCGCTGCCCTCCACCCCCACCTGAATGCTCACCTTGTGCCCCGGAGAGAGCATGCCATTGCCGCTATGCCCGCTCCACACCTCGGCCTCGGCCTCATGCCGCTGCATCCGCATCTTCGCCGTGCCATCGGTCGCATCCGGCCGCACCGCCTGGCCGCCGGGCCACCGATACATCTGCAATTTGCTCGCCAGCCCATTCGGCAGGGTCAGCGTGGTCGGTGCCTCGGCCTGCTTCAACTGCGAAGGCGTCAGATTGTCGAAGTCCCAGGCCTTGTGCTTGCCCGGCTGCAACACGGTCAGCGCGGTCCAGCCAGTCACCGCATCCGGCCGGTCGGCCTCGCCGCGCACCACCATGGGGTCGCCGGCCAGGGTCGGAAATCCGGCCGACTCACCGGTCACGGTGCAGCCTTCCGAGCTTTCGGTATGGCTGAAGAAATAAGTGCAGCCCGATTCGTCCAGCAGGCGCTGCACGAAATCCAGGTCAGTCTCATTGAACTGGGTGCAGTATTCGCGGTCGCCGGAGGGCATATGGGTGAAGGTCACCGTGCCGGCCTGCCGCTCCTGCACCACCTGCTGCACAATATCCTTCACACTCTTTTTCTGGAAAATCCGGCAATCCATCGCCCGGCTCAGCAGCCACAGGCTCGGCACCGCCTCAAACCGATAGGTGCGGAACCCGCGATTCAGCGTGCCCGTGGCGCCAAACCCGCACACCACCCCGGTAAAGTGCCGCGTCACCCCGCGCTCCGGCCATTCCACCGTGCAGGTAATGGCCTTGCCCAGAAGGTCGTTGGCCTCCACCGTCTCATCCGGATTGGCCACCACCAACTCGCCGTGCATCACAAAGGGCTGTTCCAGCACCTCGGTCACCGAAAGCTGGCGCAGCAGGAACTTGTCCGGCCCCAGCGCGGTCTTGACCTTCAACAGCCTATCATTCTGCGACAGTTCAGCCATGTCCCAGCCCGTCCCGCTTCATTCATACGCAGCATGCATCACTTTGCGTCCGGGGCAGAGACCCCGTGCGACCACCGTCGCGACCACGTGTCCCCGCCCGGCTTCAGGTGGACTTCATCTTCACCGCAACCCAGCCGCCCGCCGCCGTGGAGTTCATACTCCGCAGCCGCTCGTAATCTCCGGCGCTAAACAACTCATTCACCAAAGCCTCGCACAGCTTGCAGTCATGCGTCACCATATGCCGCGCCACCACATGGGCATAGAAGTTGCGTCGCTTGCCCAAAGTCCCATTGGCCTTTTTGTAGATTTTCTTGCCAATGCCATACAGGGCACTCAGCGCGCCCAACCCAACGGCGGTACCAGACTTCTTCACCAACTTGTTGCTCTTCTTGTTGATGATGTATTGGATAACACTGTTCTGGATATGATCGTGGTCCACCTTGCCGCCGGCCGCCGCACCCGGCAGCGCGGTGCAGGTATAGCGCCGGACCTGAATCTCCTTCAGCGCGTCCAGGTGGTTCCAGGTGCTGCGCACCGCAAACCCCGCCGCCACCATCGAGCCAACCTGCAACGCCCCCGCCGCCACGCCCACGGCCAGCCCGCCCGTGCCCGCGGTCAGCGCCCCGGCGGCGGCTCCCAGCCCCACCTTGGCGGCAATGCCCCCTGCCCCGGCATGGCTGGCCAGGGTGGCCGCCGCGCTGCCCACCGGCATGGCCTTGCCGCCCACAAACCGCCCCCAGCGCCCGGCGGTCATGTTCGCGCCGTCACCGCCCCACAGGCTGTCCACCTGGCTCCAACTGCTCTCGGGCATCAGCGGAATGCCATGGGCGCCGTCATCCTCCTCGGCATCGTCCTCAGGCATAGCCCACTGATAATCCGACATCGCCGCCCTCATCCTTCCACCTGTGGCAACCAGCTTTCGCCCATCGGAGAGGCGGCGCAATAAAAACACGCGTGTATCGCTCAGCCCTGCCCGGTTTGCCTCTGGCCCCGCCATGGCCGAAGCTCCGCCGCCCGCCAGGAGGAACCCCGCATGCCGAATCCCCGCGCCACGGCGCTGCGCGCCGCGCTCAACCCGGCCCGCCCGGCAGTGGCCATGGCCGCGCACAGCCCGCTTTCCGCCAAGCTGGCCGAGGAAGCCGGCTTTGCCGCCATCTGGGCCTCGGGCTTCGAGCTTTCCGCCCTGCACGCCGTGCCCGACGCCAATATCCTCTCGCTCGGCACCCAGCTTGAAAGCGTCCGCGCCATGGCCGCCACGGTCACCATCCCGGTGGTGGCAGACCTCGACACCGGCTTCGGCAACGCCGTCAACGTCCACTACCTCGTCCCGCAATTCGTCGCCGCCGGCGCCGCCGCGGTGGTGATGGAGGACAAGACCTTCCCGAAGGACAGTTCGC
>CANFIE010000367.1 GCA_947446625.1 Acetobacteraceae bacterium
AGCCCTACATGGAATTGGCGCGGCTGTTGGGCGGCCTGGCGGGCCAGCTGACCGCCACGACCGATGGCGCCATCAAGGCCATTCGGGTGGAGTATGAAGGCGCGGCGGCCGAGTTGAATCGCCGCCCGCTGACCGCCGCCGCCCTGGCTGGCGTGCTGGCGCCGCTGCTGGGTGCGGTCAACATGGTCAACGCCCCGGTGGTGGCCAAGGAACGCGGCATTGAGGTGGCTGAGACCATCCATGAGCGCAGCGGCGAATACCAGACCCTGCTGCGGCTGACGGTGGTGACCGAGAAGTTTGAGCGCAGCGTGGCCGGCACGCTGGTGGCCAAGGACAAGCCACGGCTGGTGGCCATCAAGGGCATTGCGGTGGAAGCCGATTTCGCCCCGCACATGCTGTACGTGACCAACCAGGACAAGCCGGGCTTCATCGGGCGCTTCGGCACCACCCTGGCGGATGCCGGCATCAATATCGCCAGCTTCCACCTGGGCCGCAGCGCCCAGGGCGCCGACGCCATCTGCCTGGTGGCGCTGGATGAGCCGGTGGCCGAGAGCGTGCTGGCCAGTGTGCGGGCCTTGCCGCTGGTGGTGCAGGCTTCGCTGCTGGCGTTCTGAGCCGCGCTTTTCCCTCCCCCACGGCGTGGGGGAGGGGCTTCAGACGCTACTTTGCGCCGTAGCGCGCCTTGGCCTGCTCCGGGCTGACCAGCCCGAGGGTGAGGTCGCGGGCCAGCTTGGCCGGGTCGCGCTGGCTGGGGGCGCCATAGCCGCCGCCGCCCGGCATTTCCACCACCAGTTTGTCGCCCGGCGGTACCTGCTGGAAGCCCTTGGCCTTCAGCACCGTGCCACTGGCCAGCGAGAGCCGGCCATTGCCGCCATTCTCGCCGCCTTCGCGGCCGCGTGCGGCGAACTTCACCCGCTCAAAGGTGGCGTGGATGCCGAAGCCGCCACCATGGCGGTGCGTCACTTCCATCACCTGGCCCAGCCCGCCGCGATGCTGGCCGGGGCCGCCGCTGTCCTGGCGGTACTCTTTCTTCCAGATCACCAGGGGCGTGATGCTCTCGGTGATTTCCACCGGCACGTTGCGCACACCGGAGGGGAAGGGGGTGGCGCTCAGGCCATCCTTCGTCGGGCGGGCACCGGCGCCGCCGCTATGGAAGGTGGTGACCTGGAAGGGCGGGTTCTTGGCGCCCGTGCCTTCGGAAAGCCCGTGGCCAGCGGCCAGCTTCAGGTTCCACAGGTTGCTGGTGCCCTCGGCCGGCACGGTGCCTGGCATGCACTGGTGCAGCGCGCCGTACACCACGTCGGGCAGCATGTGGCCGATGGTGCTGCGCGCATTCACCGCCGAAGGCCAGGGCGCGTTGACGATGGTGTTTTCTGGCGCGCTGACCAACACGGCATCCAGCGTGCCGGCATTGTTGGGGATGGTGGGCGCCACCAGGCATTTCACACCGAAGGCGGTGTAGGCTTCAGTGTAGCAAATCGGGCAGTTGATACCGAAGGAGACGTGCCCCGAGGTGCCGGTGTAGTCCACCGCCACATGGTCGCCGGCAATGGTGACCCGTGCCTTCAGGTCGATCGGGTCGTTGTAGCCGTCGATCCGCATCTCATTGTACCAACTGCCCTGTGGCAACTTGGCGATGGCGGCGGCCATGCCGGCACGGCTGCGGCTGATGATGTGGTCGCCGAGTTCGTCGAGCGCGGCGATGCCGTGCTCCTTCATCATCTCGGAGAGCCGCTTTTCGCCAATGGCGTTGCAGGCCACCAGGGCGTGGATATCGCCTTCCACCTGCACCGGCTCGCGCACATTGGCGCGGACGATCTTCATCAGGCTTTCATCGAACACGCCTTCGCGCACCAGCGGCAGCAGCGGCAGGAACAGGCCTTCATGGAATACCTGGCGTGAGTCGGGTGATTGGCCCCAGCCGCCGATATCGACCACATGGGTGGTGCAGGAAAACAGCGCTACCAGCTTGCCATTGTGGAAGGCGGGCGAGGTGACGACGATATCGTAGAGGTGGCCGGTGCCCTTCCACGGGTCGTTGGTCACGAAGTGGTCGCCCGGCTTCATCGTCTCGGGCGGGAATTCGCGGATGAAGTGCACCACGCTACGCGCCATGGAATTGACGTGCCCGGGTGTGCCGGTCACGGCCTGCGCCAGCATCTGGCCCTGCAGGTCGAACACGCCTGCAGAGATGTCACCGGCTTCGCGGGCCGAGGTGGAGAAGGAGGTGCGGACCAGCGTTTTTGCTTGTTCCTCCACCACCGACAGCAGGCGGTTCCACATCACCTGCATGCGGATGTCGCTGAGCGCGTTCATGCGCGGTCCTCCAGGATGATTTGGCTGAGCGCATTGATGTGCGCGGTGAAGCCGCCCGGCACCACGGTGGTGGTTTCGTCCTCCACCACCAAAGCGGGGCCGGGGAAGCTCATGCCCGGCTTGAGGGCAGGGCGTTCATAGATGGCCGCCTGGTCGCTGGTGCCGGTGGCGGGGTCGAACAATGTGCGATGCGCCACCGGGGCGGCGCAGGGCATGGCCATGGGCGGGGCGCTGGGCTGCGGCAGCGGGCGGTCTGTGGCCAGTGAGAGCGTCCAGGTCAGCGCCTCAACCTCCAGCCGCGGAATGGTGCGGCCGAACAGCGCGGCATAGGCGGCATCAAACCGCGCGCGCAGATCGACGCTGTCGGCGGCGGTGAAGGCGCGCAACGGCAGCGGCACGGCAATCTCGTGCCCCTGGCCGCGATACCGCATGAAGGCCACGCGGCTTTCCACCAGTGCCTCCTGCGGCGCGCCCAGGCGCACCACGGCCTCGGCTTCCGCCCGCATGGCGGTGAACAGGCTGTTCAGCAGCGCCACGTCCAGCGCTTCCAGCCGCATGTGGCGGGTGCGCACCACCTCATACCCAATGGGGGCGCGCAGGAAGCCATGGGCGCTGCCAACGCCAGCGCCCACCGGCACCACCACGGTCTTCATGCCCAGCTTGCGGGCCAGGCGGGCGGCGTGCAGCGGTGCAGCGCCGCCGAAGGCGATGAGCGTGCGCTCGGCGGTGTCCTTGCCGTTTTCCACCGCATGCACACGGGCGGCGCTGGCCATGGTCTCGTCCACAATCTCGGCCACGCCAGCGGCGGCGATTTGCGGATTGGCGTTGATGCTGGCCAGGGCGGCGGCGGATTTTTCCGGGTAGAGCAAAATGCTGCCGCCAGCGAAGCGCGCCGGGTCCAGGCGGCCGAGCATGGTATCGGCATCGGTCACAGTGGGTTCGGTGCCACCACGGCCATAGCAGGCCGGGCCGGGCACACTGCCCGATGAATCGGGGCCAACCTGGATGCGGCCCAGCGCATCCAGCCGGGCGATGGAGCCACCGCCGGCGCCGATCTCCACCAACTCGATGACCGGAATGCGCACCGGCAAGCCGCTGCCCTGGATGAAGCGATAGGCGCGGGCCACCTCGAACTGGCGGCTGCGCTGCAATTCCAAATCATCCAGCAGCGTCAGCTTGGCGGTGGTGCCGCCCATGTCGAACGCCACGGCGCGCTGGATGCTGTTTTCGGCCGCCACGCCCAGCGCCAGGATGGCGCCGCCCGCCGGGCCGCTTTCCACCAGCCGCACCGGGAAGCGCATGGCGGTTTCCACCGTGGTGATGCCGCCCGAGGACATCATCAGCAGCAGCGGTGCCGCCACCCCGGCGTCTTTCAGGCCGGACTGCAATTGCCCCAGGTAGCGTCCCATCAGCGGCAGGACATAGGCATTGGCAATGGTGGTGCTGGTGCGTTCGTATTCGCGGATCTCGGGCGCCACTTCGCAGGAAAGCGAGATGGAAACGCCGGGCAGTTCCTCCGCCAGAATCGCGCCGGCGCGGCGCTCATGCACCTCATTGGTGAAGCTGTGCAGGAAGCACACCGCCACTGCCTCGATCTTCTGGGCGCGCAGGTCAGCGGCCATGCCGCGCAGCGCGGCTTCATCCAGCGGCAGCAGCACTTCGCCATCGGCGGCCACGCGTTCCGGCACGCCCAGGCGCAGGTTGCGCGGCACCAGCGGGTCGGGCCGTTCCATGTGGATGTCGTATTGCTCGAACCGATGCTCCCAGGCCATCTCCACGCTGTCGCGGAAGCCGGCGGTGGTGATGAGTGCGGTCTTGGCGCCCTTGCGCTCGATCAGCGCATTGGTGGCGAGCGTGGTGCCGTGCACCACCAGCCCGACATCGCCCGGCGGGCAATTCGCCTGGGCCAGAATCTGCCGGGTGCCTTCCAGCACCGCCCGCTCGGGCGCGTCCGGCGTGGTCAGCAGCTTGGTTGAAAAGGTACGATCCGGCAGTTCCAGCACCAGGTCGGTGAAGGTGCCGCCGATATCGACCGCCAGTCTGGCTTTGCTCACTCGCTGTCCACCCGGATGTTGCCGGCGCGCACAACGCGCGCCCATGTTTCGG
>CANFIE010000368.1 GCA_947446625.1 Acetobacteraceae bacterium
ACGTTGACCACCACGTAGTCCGCCAGGGGCGCCAGCGCGGTGTAGAGCTGCGGGTAGTCGCGCTCGGGTTCCGCGCCTTCCTTGTTCACGCCGATATTGGCGCCCAGCACCGCCGGCAGCGGCCGCGCCAGTGCCGCCAGCTTGGCCCGATAGGCGGCCAGCCCGGCATTGTTGAAGCCCATGCGGTTGATCACCGCCTGGTCCTCGGCCAGGCGGAACAGCCGCGGGCGCGGGTTGCCAGGCTGCGGCCTGGGCGTAACGGTGCCGGCCTCCACAAAGCCGAAGCCCAGGCGCATCAGCGGCAAAATCGCCACGGCGTCCTTATCAAACCCCGCCGCCAGGCCCAGCGGGTTGCTGAAGCGCTGGCCCAGGGCGGTGGTGGCCAGCACCGGGTCGTCACTGCCCCAGGCGCGCCCGGCCAGGCCGGCAGCCAGGGCACGCAGGGCAAGGCCATGCGCGGCTTCGGGGTCGAAGCAGCGCATCAGGGGCATCAGGGCGGAAGCGAGACCAGGGATCATGGGGCCGCTCAATGCCTGAGGCGAGGCGGAATGGGAAGGCGCCGGCATTGACTTGCCTGCCCGATGCAGGCACCGCGAGGGCCAAGAATGAGGATTCGCCCGTGAAGGGACCAGCCCTGCTGCTGGCCGGCGTCATCAGCTTCAGCCTGCTGGACGCCACCACCAAGCTGCTTTCCGGCACCTATGGGCTGGCCCAGGCCATTGGCATTCGCTGGGCCGTGGTGGTGGCACTGCTGCTGGCCATGAAGGCCGCCTTCCCCGGGGTGGGCGGGCCGCTGCGCACCGCCATGCCCTGGATGCACCTGCTGCGGTCGGTGGTGATGCTGTTCTCGGCCGCCGGGTTCTTCATGGGGTTCCGACGGGTGCCACTGGCCGAAGGCTACCTGGTGTTCTTCACCGCGCCCTTCATGGTGCTGGCGCTGACGCCGCTGCTGCTGAAGGAGCGCGTGCCGCCGGCGGCCTGGCTGTGGTCTGCCGTGGGGTTCGGCGGGGTGATTGTTTCCGTGTTGCAGCGGCTGGGCGAGGGTGGCTCGATTGCCGGCTACCTGTTCATTCTGGGCGGCACCGCCTGCTTCGCGGTGACCCAGGCGATGAACCGCATGCTGCGGGCCGAGCCAGGCTGGGCAAAAATGGTGTTCTGGGCCGGCCTGCTGGGGCTGGTGATCTATGCCCCGCTGGCCGTGGTGGAATGGATACCGCCGCCACCGCTGGAATTGGCCATGCTGATGCTGAACGGCGTGTTCGCGGCCGGTGGCGTGGTGCTTTCCGCCGCCGCCTACCGGGTGACGGACCCGGCGCGGCTGGGGCCCTATGGCTTCGCGGCGCTGCCGGTTTCCGTGCTGCTGGACCTCGTGATTTGGGGCACCCAGCCCAGCCTGGCCACGCTGCTGGGCGGCTGCATCGTGGTGTTCGCCTGCGTGATGAGCGAACGCAGCCGCGCCCGGGTTTGAATGTAGGGGGCCTGAGTTCAGCCGCCGGCGATTTCCGGCGGGAAGCAATGCAGGCCATCGGCGCCCAGCGGCAGCGGGGTAACCGCCCGCACCGCCGCCAGCGGCAGCACGCCGTACAGATGCGGGAACAGGCCGGGGCGCTTGCCGCCCGAAGCCGGTTCAAACCGCAGCGCCGGGCCGAGTGCCGCGGGGTCCACCGCCACCAGCACCAGGTCGGGCTCTCCGGCGCGGTGCTTGGCGGCGCTGGCGCGTAGCTGCGTGGCATCGGAGAAATGCAGGAAGCCGTCGCGGGTATCATCCGCGCTGCCAGCGTAGTGGCCGGCGGCTTCGGCGGCGCGCCATTCGGCGCCGCGCACCAGGGTGTAGATGAGGATCGACATGCCTGCCGATTACTCGGCCAGGCGGTAGAAAACCAGCCCGCCAATCTCGGCCACCGCCTCCTGCCCCACGGCCCAGGCGGGCAGTTCTTCCGCCGTGTGCAGGTGGGTGGCGCCGCCGGTGGGGTCGGCCAGGGTGCCGGCAGCGGCGCGGGTGGCAATGCGGCGGCAGGCTGCCAGCCGGGCTGCGTCGGCCGGCTGGCGCAGTGTGGCATGCCGGGCATGGCGCGGGTTCCAGCAGGGAAACTGGAAGGGCGCACGGCACACCGGCGCCAGCAGCAGCGGCAGCACCGCCGGGTCGCGCCGCTCGCTCAGCCAGCGTAGCCCGGGTGCAAAGCGCAGCCGCGCCGCGTCATCGGCCAGGGCGGCGCGGGCGCGGTTCAGCACCAGCGCGGCCAGGGCTTCCTGGGCGCGCACCGGGCGATCGCCGGCTTCGGCGTACAGGGTCAACGCCAGAACCTCGGTGGCGTGGCCCGCCGCCGCCTGCATTTGTACCGATGCCATCAATCTGCCTCCCCATTGCGGTCCCGCTGGCTGCGGGTGCGCGTTGCCTCGTCCAGCTTTTCCTCAATGCGCAGCAGTTGCTGCGACAGGCGCCGGTCCACGTCGCGGATCAGCGAGAGCGGCACATAGGTGCGCGCCACTTCCAGCTTGAAATCCGCCAACTCGTCACGGGTGCGGCCCACCGCCTCGGAATCGCGTTGGTCGCCGTGGTTGATGCGTTCCTCGATGTCGCGGCGCAGGCCGTTGATCATCCAGAACAGGGCGCCGACGATGGGCGCCTCGACGGCGGTTATCCACCAGGCCAGGTCCATGTTGGTCATGCCGAACCGCGCGGCCTCCTTGAAGATGGGTGGGAGAGCGACCACCCTTCAGCACATGCCGAAGACTGGCCGTGAATGATGTGGGACGAGCCCTTCCTGGAAAGCTGCTGCCGTGCCGCGCTGCACCGCTTGGTGCTGGCCGGCACGCATGGCCGGCCAGCAGGCCTGAAGGACGGCCCCTGCCTGCACCGCCTGGCCGAGATGGGCCTTGCGCAGGAACGGCAGGATGAACGCTTCGGCCTGACCGAAACCGGCACGCAGCGCCACGCCAGCGAAGTGCTCAGGCGCCGCGCCAGCTAGCCATGCGCTGACCGGGCGGCAGGTAGGGCAGCCGCACCGGCTCGGCCAGCAGGGCGCCGGCCAGGGCATCCAGCGCGTCGTCGCGTGCGCCCGCCGCATCGGGTCGCCAGGCGGCCATTTCATCGGGGAAGCGCGTGCGCATCACCTGCTCATGCACATGCAGCCGGCGCGCCGCCATGGCGGGGTCCAGCGCCGCCAGAATGCGCTCGGCCTTCGAGCGATGGCTGACATGTTCCACCACGGTGCAGGCGGCATTGGCCTTGCCGAGTTCGCGCCGCAGCAGCGCGGGCAGGAACTTGCCAATGCCATTGGTTTCCACCCGCACCACGGGCAGCAGAAAGTCTCGCGCCAGTTGGGCCACGGCCTCGCATTGCTGGGTTGCCGGGTCGGTTGCGCTGGCGGGGTCATGCGTCAGCCAGGCCAGCCGATGCAGGTAATGGTTGCCCTCGCCATCGCTGAATACCAGCGCCAGCACCGAAGCATCGCCGCGCCCCGGCTTGCCGAAGGCAGGGTCCCAGAAGGCACCGCCCGAAAGCAGGCGGCGGCCCTGCAGCAGCAGTTGCACGCGTCCCCCGGCCTCGCGGTATTCCGGCTCGGCAGCATAGCGCACCAGCACGCTGGGGTCGAGCCGCGCCGCCTCGTCGCTCACCGGCTGCAACATCATCTGACGGGTGAAGTGGCGTGGCCCGGTGCGGCCGCGTAGCGCCTCGATCTCGCTGCGCGGAAAACGCTCAGGCCAGGCACTGCGGCCGGCGGCATCCATGATGGGCACCACCAAACGACGATAGCTGGCGAGGAAGGCGCCTTCCTGCGTGGTCGGCGCATACAGGCTTTCAGCGCAATGCGGCGTGCCAACAAACAGAATGCCGCCGCCTGGCGTCAGCACGAACTCGGTCTCCGCCAGGCGTTCGCGCAACTCCCCGCGCTTGCCTGGCGTGTCGCAATTGCCGGCGACCTCAACGTCATCGCAAATGATGAGTTCGGCGCGTGCACCGGTGATGTTGCCGCCAATGCCCTGGGCCAGCATGGAAGGATCGCGCAGCACGGCATCGCGCGCCACGTTGAAGCGGTCCATCGCCCAGGCTTCCGGTGTCTCGGGCCGCAATGCCTCGCAGAGCGGATGCTTTTCAATGATGCGGCGGACATTGGCGACCATGCGAATGGCCAGCCATTGGTCGGCCGCCAACACCAGAACGCGGGTGTTGGGATTGCGATGCAGGCACCAGGCGCAGAACAGCCCAACCAGCGTAGACTTGCCGCTGCCGCGAAACGCCATCAGCAGCAGCCGGCGTTCGCCAGCCGCCTGCCGCGCCTGCAGCCAGCGCGCCATGCGCCGATGCAGGCCGGGAGTATTGAGGCTCTGTGCCTGGTTCCAGATCCAGAGGAATTCGAGAAAGTCAGCCGTCACCACCGGTGGCGTCGTCATCATCTTCGCCCTCCTCC
>CANFIE010000369.1 GCA_947446625.1 Acetobacteraceae bacterium
AAGCGCCCCATGCTGTGGCTGGGCAATGGCGCCAAGGAGGCTGGCGCCGAGGCGATGCAGCTGATGGCCTTGGGCTTCGGCGCGGTGTCGTCGTGGAACGGGCGCGGGATCATCGCCGAGGACCACCCGATGACGCTGGGCGGCCTGCACGGCAATGGCAGCCCCCGCGTGGTGCAGTTCTACGAAACCGTGGATGCCATGCTGGTGGTGGGCAGCAAGCTGCGCGCGCATGAGACGCTGGAGCTGAACCTGAAGCTGCCCAAGACGCTGATCCATGCCGATGTGAACCCAGCCGCCAATGGCCGCACCTATGCCAGCACCTGCTTCATCAATGGCGACGCCGCGCTGGTGATGGCCGGGCTGGCCAAGCGGCTGGCCGGCAAGATGAAGGTGGCGCCGGAATTCGCCGCCGAGTTCCAGGCCATGAAGGCCAAGGCCGTGGCGGAATACTGCGACACGCTGGGCCCCTATGCCGAGTTTCCGCGCATTGTGCGCGAGGCGCTGCCGCGTGACGCGCTGTGGGTGCGCGACATCACCATCTCCAACTCGTCCTGGGGCAATCGCATCTTCCCGGTCTATGGGCCGCGCGATGCGGTGCACCCGGTTTCCGCCGCCATTGGGCCGGGGCTGCCGCTGGGCATTGGCGCGGCCATGGCCGGCAAGGGCCGCAAGGCCATTGCCATGGTGGGCGATGGTGGCTTTGCGCTGAACCAGACCGAGTTGTGGACCGCGGTGCAGGAACGCGCCGAGCTGGTGGTGATGGTGATGAACGACCGCGGCTATGGCGTCATCAAGCATATCCAGGGCGCCTTGCAGGATGGCCGGATGTACTTCGGCGACCTGCATTCCTCCGACTTCCAGAAGCTGGCGGCGGTGGCCGGCTGCCCGAGCTTCGTCGTCTCCCGCACCGAGGATCTGGGGCCGGTGCTGCAAAAGGCCTTCGCCACGCCAGGGCCGGTGCTGGTGGAAGTGGACATGACCGCCATTGGGCCGTTCCCGCCCTATGCGCCGTACAACAACATGGGGATTTTCGCCAAGAAGGCGGCGGAATAGCACTGGGCTTGGTTAGGCAGGCTAACGGCTTAACCTTGGGGCAAGGCGGCTGACGCCAGACTGCGGGCACAGCTTGGTGTCCGCAGGGGTTGCCGTTGATCTTGCCAAAAATCGGTGCCGCTGGGCGCGGGGTGGCCCTGGCGCTGGCGCAGTTCTGCATCACCCTGGCGGTGGTGGGGCTGACGCGTGAATCCGGCACCGTGGCCGCCGCCTGGCCCGGCACCGCCATCAGCCTGGCGCCGCTGCTGGCGCGGCCGCGCGCCGAATGGCCGGCGCTGATGCTGGGCGGCTGGCTGGGCATGGCCACGGGTTCCATGGCCAGCGGCACGCCGCCGATGATGGCCCTGCTGCTGACCCTGTTCAGCCAAATCGAAGCGCTGCTGGCGGCGCTGGCCCTGCGCCGCCACGGCAGCCGCCGCCCAGACCTGACCCGCCCGCACGACCTGGCCCGCCTGGCCGGGGTGGCGCTGCTGGCCCCGGTGCTGACGGCATTGCCCGCCACCTGGTTCATGGCCCGCTTCCAGGGCGCGCCGGCGGCCGATATTTTCCGCAACTGGGCGCTGGCGCATGCGCTGGGGCTGGCGCTGGTGCTGCCGCCGGTGCTGGCGGCCTGGCGGGCCATGCGGCCGGGCTGGCTGGCCGGGCTCAACCGGGCAAGGTTGCAGCAGGCGCTGGGCTGCTTCGGCCTGCTGCTGGCGGTGGGGCTGCTGGCCTTTCTGCAACCCTTGCAGCCGCTGGTGTTCCTGACCCTGGCGCCGCTGCTGCTGCTGGGCTGGCGGTTGGGCGTGGCCGGCGCGGCGTGCGGCGTGCTGCTGCTGGTGGCGCTGGGCCTGCCGCTGACCGTCTCGGGCCATGGCCCGCTGGGTAGCCTACCCGGGCTGGCGGAACGGGTGCATCTGCTGCAACTGCAATTGCTGGTGCTGGCGGCCACGGTGCTGCCGGTGGCGGCGCTGCTGGCGGCGCATCAGCGCCTGCTGGTGCGGCAGCGCCGGCGTGAGCGGGAAGGCCGCCGCCAGGCCGAACTGCTGGACAATGTGGTGGCCGCCATGGAGCAAGGCCTGGGCGCCTATGACCCCGCTGGGCGGCTGCTGATTTGCAACCAGCGCTATGGCGAGCTGGTGGACCTGCCGCCCGAGTTGCTGACCCGGGGCCGCCCCTACCTGGAGATTGCCCGGGTATTGGCCAGCCGGGGGGAATTCGGCCCCGGCGATAGCGAGGAACTGGCGCGCGAGCGGCTGCGGCTGAGCAATGCCGGCCGGCACCATCGGTTGAGCCGGGTGCGGCCGAATGGCCAGGGCGTGGAGATCACCGGCCGGCCCCTGCCCGGCGGCGGCTGGGTCACCACCATCTCGGACGTGACCGAGCGCTTGCAGCGCGAACAGCGGCTGGCGGCCAGCGAAGCCAGCTTTCGGCTGCTGACCGAGAATTCCGGCGATGTGATCCTGCGGATGGGGCTGGATGGCGAGGTGCTCTATGCCTCGCCAGCCGCGCTGCGGGTGCTGGGCTGGATGCCCGAGGCGCTGATGGGCCAGCCGCTGCCGCATTTCATCCTGGCGGAGGACCGCGCCTGGGTGGCCTCCGCCCAGGCCGCGCTGGTGGCGGGGGATAGCGAGGAGAGCACCCTCACCTTCCGCTTCCGCCGCGCCGATGAGAGCGAGGCCTGGGTGGAAGCGCATAGCCGGCTGCGCCGCACCGCCGAGGGTCAGCCGATGGAGTTGGTGCTGGCGCTGCGCGACGCCACCGACCGCAAGGCCGGCGAGGCCGAGTTGCTGGCCGCCTTCGAGCAGATGGAGGCGATGGCGCAGACCGACGGCCTGACCGGGCTGGCCAATCGGCGCCGCTTTGACGACATGCTGAACCGCGAATGGCGCCGCGCCGCGCGCGAAGGCACCAGCCTGGCCCTGGTGCTGGTGGATGCCGACCGCTTCAAGCTGTTCAACGACCATTACGGCCATGCGGCTGGCGACGAATGCCTGCGCCAGGTGGCGCTGGCCGTGGGCGGCGGCGCCCGCCGCCCCGGGGATTTGGCGGCGCGCTATGGCGGTGAGGAATTCGCCCTGCTGCTGCCCAGCACCGATGCCGCCGGGGCTGCCGAGGTGGCCGAGCGGGTGCGCCAGGATGTGATGGCGGTGGCGCTGGAACATGCCGGCAACCCGCCGCTGGGCGTGGTGACGGTCAGCCTGGGGCTGGCCTGCGCCTCCCCGCACCCCGATGCCCCCGTGGATACCGACAGCCTGCTGCGCGCCGCCGATACCGCGCTGTATCGGGCCAAGGGCATGGGCCGTAACCGCGTGACCAGCGATACTGACCCCGGCGTGGCCGAGGCCGCCTGAGTTGAGCATTGTTTGAGCGGCTGATTCGCCGCTCCGGCGATGCCGCCTGCGCGGATCAGGCTAAAGCATTGTTTGAGCGGCTGATTCACCGCTCCGGCGATGCCGCCTGCGCGGATCAGGCGCTACCTGGCCCCGCCCGGCACCCACAGCACGTCGCCCGCGCCATTGCCGTTCAGCGCGCGGCTGAGCACGAACAGCAGGTCGCTCAGGCGGTTGAGGTAGCGCAGGGCGTCGGGGTTCAGCGGTTCGGCCGCCGCCAGGGCCGCCACGGCGCGTTCCGCCCGGCGGGTGACGGTGCGGGCCAAATGGGCATGCGCCGCCGCCGGGGTGCCGCCGGGCAGCACAAAGCTTTTCAGCGCCGGCATCTGCGCGTTCATGCCCTGCACCTCGGCCTCCAGTCGCAGGCATTGCGCGGCGGTGATGCGCAAGCCCCCCTCGGAGCCCGGCACGCAAAGGTCGGCGCCCAGGTCGAACAGGTCGTTCTGAATGCGCGCCAGCATGGCGTCATGCTCGCCGCTGGTGTGCAGGCGCAGCAGGGCGATGCAGGCATTGGCCTCATCCACATCGCCCATCGCCACCACGCGGGGGGCGTATTTTTCCAGCCGGGTGCCGTCACCCAGAGAGGTTTCGCCACCATCGCCACCGCGCGTGGTGATCACATCCAGCTTCACCATGGCCTGTTCGCCGCCAACCCGTTGAGCGACCAGGTTAGCGCGGTCACGGCCACCCCGGCCACCGGCTCGCCATCTCGTTGCGCCGGGCGGAAGCGGAACAGGCGGAAATGCTCCTGCGCCGCGCGGTCCAGGTCCCGCGAGCCGGAGGATTGCACCACCTCAACATTCGTCACCATGCCCGTCGCATCCACGCTCAGGCGCACCCGCACGGTGCCGCTTTCGCCCCGCAGCCGGGCTTGTTCCGGGTAGCGCGGCTGCGGCGGGCGGAAGGCTTCACGCGGTTCCACCGTGGGGCCCAGCACGCGGGCGCCACCGCCACCGGGCATGGGTTCGGCCACCGGCGGGGCGG
>CANFIE010000370.1 GCA_947446625.1 Acetobacteraceae bacterium
ATGGCAAGTGAGATCAGCCCATTTGAGCCATATTGTCCGCCTAGGCGGTGGCTTAGCCTTTTATGCTAGAAGCAACCAGATTCCAGGGAAGCCAGCAGATGAAATTCGGCCTGTTCGGGGGCGCCCGCACCAAGCGTGGCATGGGCGATGTGAGCGATAGCCACGGCTATAACGACTACATCGAATACATCTGCGAGGCCGACCGGCTGGGCTTCCATAGCCTGTTCATGGTGGAGCATCACTTCACCGGCCAGGGCCAGGTTTCGGCCAGCATGACGCTGCTGGCGTATTTGGCGGCCAAGACCAAGAACATCCGCCTGGGCACGGGCGTGGTGGTGATGCCTTGGCACAATCCGGTGCTGGTGGCCGAGCAGGCGGCGACGCTGGACCTGCTGAGCGGCGGGCGCTTCGATTTTGGCGTGGGCAAGGGCTACCGCAAGAACGAGTTCGAAGGCTTCTGCATTCCCATCGAGGAAGCCAGCGAGCGGTTTGACGAGGCCATTGAGATCATCCGCAAGGCCTGGACCAGCGAAGGCCGCTTCAGCCACCACGGCAAGAACTGGCACCTGGACAATGTGGTGGTGGAGCCTGAGCCGCTGACCCGGCCGCACCCGCCCTTCTGGCTGGCCGCCGGCAGCCCCGACAGCATCAAGCGCGCGGCGCGTGAGGGCTACAACCTGCTGCTGGACCAATTGGCCAGCGTGAAGCAGGTGATTGAGCGCGTGGCGATTTTCCGTGACGAATGCGCCCGGATTGGCCGCGCCTATGACCCGATGATGGTGGGCGTGACCCGCGCCTTGCAGATGTTCCACACCGAGGCTGAGCGCGAGGCCGCGCTGGCCACCCGCAAGCGCGTGGTGAGCGTGATTGGCGACCTGGCCAAGGGCGAGCGCCCGGCGAACCTGGACGACGACGACGCGCCGCTGCTGGGCACGCCGCAGGAGATTATCGCCCGGCTGCGCAAGCTGCAGGCTGGTGGCGTGCAGAATATTCTGATGGCCGACCCGACGGCGACGCCGGCCGGGCTGCGCGCCTTCAAGCAGGAAGTGATGAGCGCCTTTGAGAATGATGGCGTGAAGGCCGTGGCGGCGGAATAAACGCCAGCCTGCGTATTGTTCGGCAGCGGCCCGCATCGCAAGGTGCGGGCCGTTTGCATGTTGAAGGGGAGGATTATCGCATGAGCCGTTTGCCGGAATTGGTGGTTGAGAAGCTGGATGACGCCCAGCGCTTAGCCTATGACCGCATTGCCTCGGGCGCCCGCGGTGGCGTGGGCGGGCCGTTCAAGGCGCTGCTGACCAGCGCCGAGCTGTGTGGCCGGGTGGAACAGGTGGGCGTGTTCATTCGGTATGAATGCAGCGTGCCGATGCGGCTGCGCGAGTTGGCCATTCTGTGCGTGGGCCAGCACTGGAAGGCCGATTACGAGTGGTTTGCCCATGCGCCGATTGCCGCCAAGCAGGGCGTGCCGCAGGCGGTGATCGACGCCATTGGCCAGGGCCAGGCGCCGGCTTTTGACAGCGATGCCGACCGCGTGGTGCATGATTTCGTGCGGGTTTTGTTGCGCGAGGGCAAGGTGCCGAATGCGATTTATGCCCCGGTGCAGAACCTGCTGGGCGACAAGGGCGCGGTGGAGCTGACCGGGCTGGTTGGTTACTACAGCCTGCTGGCGATGCAGCTGAACGTGTTCCAGATTGCGCCGCCGCCGACGGTGGCGATCCCCTGGGTGGGCTGATCACGCCGCACGGGTGATCTGCACCAGAAAGTCGATGAAGGCGCGCAGCTTGGCGGGCAGATGCCGCTGCGGCGGATACAGCACCGAAACCGGCGCGCCTTCGGCGGCATAGGGTTGCAGGATGGCGCGGAGGTCGCCGCGCTCCAGGTCCTTGCGGTAGAGCCACCAAGTGCCCTGGGCGATGCCGGTGCCGGCGACGGCGGCTTCGCGCAGGGCGTCTCCGCTGTTGATGATGGCGTTGCCCTGCACGCGCAGGGTGAAGGGGCCGCTGCGCGGGTCGCGGAAGCTCCATTCCGGGCCGAAGCGGCTGATGAGGCAATTATGGTCGCGCAGGGCCTGGGGCGTGGCGGGTTCGCCGCGCTGTTCCAGGTAGCGTGGCGCGGCGACCGTGACCTGCGGGCCGCGGGTGAGCAGCCGGGTGGTGAGGCGGGAATCGCTGATGCTGCCGGTGCGGACGGCGATGTCGAAGCCTTCGGCCAGCATGTCCACCGTGCCGTCGCTGAAGTGGAGTTCCAGCGTTATCTCGGGGAAACGGGCGAAGAAGCCGGGCAGTTCGGGCATGAGCGTAACGCGCCCGAAGCTGAGCGGCAGCACGGCGCGCACCCGGCCGCGTGGCACCACGCTGCCGCGTTGCAGCGTGGCCTCGGCGGCTTCAAGGTCTGAGAGGATCTGGACGCAGCGTTCGTAGAATTCCTGGCCGAAATCAGTGGCGCGCAGGCGGCGGGTGGTACGGGTGAAGAGCTGGGTGCCGAGTTCATCCTCCAACCGGGCGACGGTTTTGGTGACCGCCGAGGGCGACAGGCCAAGCTTGCTGGCGGCGGCGGTGAAGCCACCTTGCTCCACCACGCGGACGAACACGTTGAGCGCCATGAACTTGTCCACGCCGAGCCTCCCGCCGGGAAGCGCGCAACCTTGCACAAAGCCGCGCTGCCCTGAAGGGCGCGGGGCGTGGTACGAGGCGGGGATGCGGCAGGCGACGACAGGGCAGGGTTCGGGCGAGGCATGAGCGGCCGATTTCAGGGCTGGGTTGAGGTTGTGGGCGCGGATCGCATCACGGGGTGGTGCGTGGATACGCAGGCGCTGGGCACGCGGCCCGTGTTGGAATTGCTGCTGCGCGGCCAGGTGGTGGCGCAGAGCCAGACCAGCACGGACCGGCCGGATGTGGCGCTGTATTTCAAGAGCCAGCGGCTATGCGGCTTTGGCTTTGAGCGCGGGCCGGGGTTGGGGGACCTGCAGCCCGGCGAGGTACTGGTACGGCCGGTGGGCGGGACGACCGCCCTGCCCTTTCTGGAGCCGCACTGGGCGCAGGCCGAGGCGCTGCCGGCGCCCGCTGTGGCCGAGGATGCCGGCCTGGTGGAGGGGCGGTTGGAGGTGGTTTCGCCCGAGTTGCTGAGCGGCTGGGCGCTGGACCGGAGGTCTCCGGGGCAACCAGCCCAGGTGGAGATTGAAGTGGACGGGGAGCTGGTGGCGACCGTGCTGGCCAATGGCTATGCGCAGCGGTTTCTGGCCCAGGTGCCCGATGGTCGGCTGGGGTTTTGCTGGCCGGTGCCGCTGGGCTGCTGGCAGGGCGGGATGCGGCGGCTTGCCGCCCGGGTGCGGGGTACCGCCACGCCGTTGGAAGGCGAGCCGATACCGGTGTACTTCCCGGCCCGGATGTTGCCACCGCCCGCCCCGCCGCCACCGCCCGCCGCGCTGGCACCGGCCGCCGTGGCGCCGCCCGGGTTGGTGAGCGCCGTTGTGCTGAATCGCAATGGCGCGGCGCTGCTGGAGGCGCTGTTCGCCAGCATGGCGCGGCATGTGCCGGGGCCGCTGGAGGTGGTGCTGGTGGACCATGCCAGCACCGATGCCAGCCTGGCCGTGGCGGCGCGCTGGCAGGAGCGGCTGGGGATTCGGGTGGAGGCGTTGGGCGAGAACCGCAGCTTCAGTGCCTCGAACAACCATGGGGCGCGGCTGGCGCGGGGCGAATACCTGCTGCTGCTGAACAACGACATCAGCTTCACCAGCAACCCGCTGCCGGCCATGCTGCGGCTGCTGGCGGCGCCCGGGGTGGTGGCGGCCGGGGCGCGCCTGGCCGAACCGGTGCCGGATGCCGAGGGCGTGGTGCGGCCGGTGCTGCATCATGACGGGATAGGCTTCAGGCTGGAATTGGGCGGCGGCCAGGGGCAGGCCTGCTGGCTGCCCTATGAGGTGGAGGCCGCGGGTGCGGTGCCGGGCGACGCGCCAGGGCCGGTGCCGGCGGCCACCGCCGCGCTGCTGCTGCTGCGCCGGGCCGAGTATTTGGCCATGGGCGGGTTGGACGAAGGGTTCGACTACGGCTTTGAGGATGTGGAGCTGTGCCTGCGGCTGGGCCGGCAGGGCGGCGTGGTGGCAATGGCGCGGGAAGCGGTGGAGCTGCATCAGCGCAGCGCGACGCGCACCGGACCGGGCGTGGCGGTGCCCTCGGCGGCCGTGGCGCAGGCTACCGCGCGGCGCGACCAGGAAAATCGGCGGCATTTGCTGCACGCGCAGGGTGCCTGGCTGAAGCGGCGGCTACGGCGGGCGGCGCTGGAGGGCGAGCCGGGATGGCGCGAGCATGGCTGCCGGATTGGCTTCATGCAGTGCGGCGGCGACGCAGCGCAGGGAATGGCCGGGGGGCTGGGCTGGCAGGGTGCTCTGCTGGGCTGGGGTGAGCCGGA
>CANFIE010000371.1 GCA_947446625.1 Acetobacteraceae bacterium
AGTGGGAAGATCTCGCGCTCCACCACCAGCAGGGCGGCGGAGATGACGGGGCGGCCCTCGCCGCCCGCGGCCTCGCCGGCTTCCATGGCCAGCACCAGGCGCTCGGCCAGGGGTTGGTCGGCACTGGCCAGGAAGGCGTCTCGCATGGCTGTCGGCACCTGTTCATTGGCCATGATGTTGCCCAGCGCCACCACATTGGGGCCATGCGCGGCGGCGCGGGCGGGCTTCACCCGCTCGCCATCGAAATGCGCGGTGCGGCCGGCGGCATCCAGCACCGCGATCTGCCGCCATTTGCGGTGTTCGGTGCTGGCCACCAGGGCGGCAATGGCCTCCTGCGCCGAGCAGCCGGAGCGCAGCAGGGCCAGGCCACGCGTGCCCAGGCGGGGGTCGGTGCGGTGCTGGGTGAGCACGGCACCCACGCCCGGGGCGCAGAACGGCACCCGGCTACCCACGGCCATGGAGGAGGTGGTGACGGCGGCACCGAATTGCCCGGTGCGGGGGCAATGGCCGATCAGCGAGAAGGTCATGCCGGGGTGCTCCGTGCGGTTTGGGGTATTGGAGGGTGCGGGGCGCCGGGCTGTCCAGCCTGTTTTGCCAGGCGGAAATGGCGCAGGCTGGGGCAATTGCACGAGAGGGGGCGAAGATGTGGGATGCCAGGGGCTTCGCGCCGCAATTGGAGGCAGCATTGCCGGCGCTGCTGGCCGATGCCGAGGCCGCCATTGAGATCGACAGCGGCAGCTACCACGCCGCCGGCGTGCTGGCGGTGCAGGACCAATGGACCGCCCTGCTGGCCGGCATGGGCTTTGCGGTGCAGCGCCAGCCGCTGCCCGGGCGCGGCGACCAGTTGACCGCCCGGCTGCGGCTCGGCGAAGGCCGCCGCCTGTTGCTGCTGGGCCATGCCGACACGGTTTGGCCCGCCGGCACGGTGCGGGAATGGGGCTTTGCCCGGCGCGGCAACCAGTTGTTTGGCCCAGGCGTGGGCGACATGAAGACCAATGTGGTGATGGCGCTGCACGTGTTGCGCCTGCTGCTGCCGGCCGGGCTGCCTGGGGTGGGGAGCGTCACGCTGCTGGGGGTGCCGGATGAGGAGTTGGGCAGCCCGCAAAGCCGCGCCTGGATTGAGGCCGAGGCTCGCCAGGCGGATTTGTGCCTGACCCTTGAACCCGCCCGCCCCGGTGGCGGCACGGTGCTGGGGCGCGGTGCGGTGGGGGCGGTGTATCTGCAGGCACGCGGCGTGACGCAGCACTTGGCTACGGCCACCGCGCCGGGCGCCAATGCGGTGGCGGCGCTGGCGGCGCTGGTGGCGGAGATTGAGGCGCTTTCGGACTATGCCAGCGGCAGCACCGCCAGCGTGGGCATTCTGCGCGGCGGCGCGGCGCGCCAGGTGGTGCCGGATGCCGCCGAGATGCATGTGGACCTGCGTGCCCCGGATGCTGCCGCGGCCACGGCATTGCTGGAACGGCTGCGCGCCGTGGCGCTGCGCCCGCAGCAGGATGCACGGCTGGTGGTGGAGATGAGCGGCGGCTTCACCCGCCCGGCCTTCCCGACCCTGCCGGCCATGCAGGCACTGTACGAGCGCGCGGCGGGCTTCGCCGGGGCCATTGGCGCAACGATATTCCCGGTGGTGTCACGCGGTGGCTCGGATGGCAGCTTTGCCGCCGCGCTGGGCGTGCCGACGCTGGATGGGCTTGGCCCGGTGGGGCACGAGATATGCAGCCGGCGCGAATGGGTGGAACTGGACAGCATTGTGCCGCGTGGCACCATTCTGGCGGGGCTTATCGCCACCGCCGGCACGGCGGGCTAGAGTACCATGCGCCCTGACGGGCGCATTTCGTGCTCCATAACTATTTGAAATTATAGCAATATCCATTCTGATGATTCCATCAGAATGGATATTGCTCCAGCCGACATGACAGAGGCACCACCCATTGCTGCAGGCAGGGTGGGGTAGCGCTTGCGCCTTGCGGGCGTATGGGGCGGATATCAAGCCGATGTGGCTGTGGCTGTGGCAGCGCGCAGCAGGCGCGGCCTGGCGGTGTGCGGCTGGTGAGCATCAGTATCGATGAGCGGTGGCGGCAGTGCCGCCTGATGGCGCTCCTCAAGGCGCGCGCAGCACGAAGCCTTGGGCTTGCCAGGTTGGGGCCGCCACGGGGCCCGCCAGAAAGGCCAGCAGGGCGCGGGGCTGGGCCTTGCCGCCGGCGTGGCGGGTGACGGCGAAAGGGTAGCGCACCGGCGGGTGGCTTGCCGCCGGAAAGGTGCCGAGCAGCTTTACCCGCGGGCTTGCCTGCGCATCGGTGGCATAGACAATGCCGAGCGGTGCCTCGCCGCGTTCCACCAGCAGCAGGCCGGCGCGCACCGTCTCAGCTCGGGCCAGGCGGGGGCTGAGCGCGGCCCATTGGCCCATCCAGGTGAGCGCCGCCTGGGCGTAGATGCCCACCGGCACATGCGCCGGGTCGCCCACGGCCAGCCTTCCGCTAGGGCCGAGCAGGGCCAGCAGGTTGCTGTCCCGCGCCAGGGTCAACCGGGCCAGGGCGGTATCGGCCGGCGCCACCAGCACCAGCGCATTGCCCAGCGGGCTGATGCGCGTCTCCGGCTGGATGAGGTTGCGGCTCTGCGCCCAGTCCATCCATTGCTCATCGGCGCTGATGAACAGGTCGGCCGGGGCGCCCTGTTCCAACTGCCGCGCCAGGGTGGAAGAGGCGGCGAAGGAGAAGCGCAGCGGTGGGTTGCCGGGGGTGGCGGCGCGCCAGGCCGGCTCCAGCGCCTTGAGCGCATCCTGCAAAGAGGCGGCGGCGAAAACGGTGAGCGGTGCTTCCTGCGCGCGCAGCATGGGTGGGGCCGCCAGCAACAGGGTTAGCCCGAGCAACAGACGACGCATCGCAATCTCCCAGGCGGAGGTGGCCGCAACGGCACCTTTCACTTCGTTATATCCGATGGGAGATAGCGAGCAAGCGGCCTGCGTCCTGGCCCTCCATCTGGCGGAACTGCCCGGGTTGTACCGTTCCGAGGGGGCTATGAACCAGGCGGGGTCCTGTGGTCATTTGGTGACCGCAAGGATTTTTCCGAAGTGACCCATCGGCTCGAATTCGCAGCGCCATGACAACCATCTTGTCGGTATTCGGCACCCGGCCCGAGGCAATCAAGATGGCGCCGGTCGTCCAGGCCATTCGGGCCGAGGCGACGCTGCGCGGTTTGGTCTGCGTTACGGGGCAGCACCGGGGCATGCTGGATTCCGTCCTCCAGGGGTTCGGCATCACGCCCGACCATGACCTTGACATCATGCGGCCGGGCCAGGACCTGACCTGGATAACCACGGCCGTGCTGGAGCGCCTGCGCGACCTGCTGGCCCGGGTGAAGCCGGACTGGCTGCTGGTGCATGGCGATACCACCACCGCCATGGCCGCCGCGCTCGCGGGCTTTTATGCCGGGGTGAAGGTTGCCCATGTTGAGGCCGGGCTGCGCAGCTGGGACCTGACCCGGCCCTGGCCGGAGGAGATGAACCGCGTGGTCATCGACAAGGTGGCGCAATTGTTCTTTGCCCCCACCGCCGGTGCGCGGGACAACCTGCTGCGCGACAATTGCGCGCCAGACCGGATTGTAGTGACGGGCAACACCGTGATCGATGCCCTGCTGACCACCCGGGCGCGGATTGAGGGCGATGCCGCGCTGCGCGCCTCGCTGGAGGCGCAGTTGCCGGGGCTGGATGCGTCGCGCCGCATCATCCTGGTCACCGGGCATCGGCGGGAAAGCTTTGGCCCACCGCTCGCGGCAATGTGCCGCGCCCTGGCCCGCCTGGCGGAGCGCCCTGATACCCAGCTTGTTTATCCCGTGCATTTGAACCCGAATGTGCAGGCCCCGGTGCGGCACTTGCTGGCGGAGCGCCCGCATGTGCACCTGCTGCCGCCGATGGACTACCTGCCCTTTGTGCACCTGATGATGCGGGCCAGCCTGGTGGTAACCGACAGTGGCGGGGTGCAGGAGGAGGCACCCTCGCTCGGCAAGCCCGTGCTGGTGACCCGGGAGGTGACCGAGCGGCCCGAGGCGGTGGCGGCCGGGACGGTGGAACTGGTGGGCACCGATGAGGAAACCATTGTGGCGCGCGCTGCCGCCCTGCTGGACAGCCCCAGCGCCTATGCGCGCTTTGCCCGCGCCCACAACCCTTATGGAGACGGCATGGCCGCCAGCCGCATTGTGGCCCGACTGCTGGCTGAGGGCTGAGCGCGGCGCGTGCTGCGATTCAGCTTGTGCCGGCACCTGGCGCCGGCTTGGTTTGGCGCCAGATGCTGCGGGTGCTGATGATGATGCGGCCCTGCAAGCGCTCTGGCGGAATGCGCTCGAAGGCCGCGTGGTCCACCAGCAGCAGGTAGATGCCATCGCACGCCAGCGCCGCCTCGATGCCGA
>CANFIE010000372.1 GCA_947446625.1 Acetobacteraceae bacterium
ATGCCGAGTTGATCTATGTGCTGGATTCGCCGGAACAGCGCCCCGAGCTGGAGCACCTGCTGCGCGCCCTGTACGCGGTTTATCAGTTGCCCATCACGCTGGTGGTGCAGGCTGGCAATTACGGCTTTGCCAGCGCCAGCAATGCCGGCGCCGTGGCGGCCCGCGCCCCGCGACTGCTGATGCTGAACTCCGATGTCATCCCCGCCAGCCGGCACTGGCTGCCGCCGCTGCTGGCAGCGCTGGATACCAACCCCGCCTTGGCCGCCGTGGGCCCCAAATTACTGAACGAGGATGGCTCCACCCAGCATGCCGGGCTGTTCTTTGAACGCTTCGGCACCCTGGATGAGTGGTTCAACGACCATTACTGGAAGGGCGCTCCTCGCCACTTCCCGCCGGTGATGAAGCCACGCATCGTCCCCGCCATCACCGGCGCCGCCATGCTGCTGGACCGCGCCCGGTTCGAAGCCGTGGCCGGCTTCAGCACCGAATACGTGATTGGCGACTACGAGGACTCGGACCTGTGCCTGAAGCTGCGGGCCGCTGGCGGCGAAATCCTCTACGAGCCAACCGCCGAGCTGTACCACTTCGAGCGTCAGTCGATCCGCGACCATGTGGTGCATGACCGCAACATCGCCACCGCCTTCAACCGCCGCCTGCACCATGCCCGCTGGGATGGCGCGATCGAGGCGCTGATGGCCCGCCCCGAATTCCAGCTGGTGCAGCCCGGGGGGCTTGGCTGATGCGCGTGCTGATGATTTGCCACAACCACCCGGCGCTGCAGCCCGGCGGCACCGAGGTTGTGGCCCGCAGCCTGTTCCGCGAGTTGCGCGACGTGCATGGCGTGGAAGGCCTGTTCCTGGCTGCCGTGCTGCCGCCGCTGCGCCAGCGCCACCCGGGTTCCATGTTGCAGGCGGTGGGCGACCATGCCGAGGAGATGCTGGTCTGGCTCGGCCATTTCGACCGCTTCTTCCTCCACCAGTTGGATACCAACGGCCTGGCCACCCTGGCCCCGCTGATCGAGCAGGCGCGGCCCGACATCATCCACCTGCACCACCCGCTGCTGTTTGGCGTGGAGGCGGTGGACCTGCTGCGCCGCTGCGCCCCACAGGCCAAGCTGGTCTTCACCGCGCATGACTACTTTGCCCTGTGCGCGCATGAGGGTGAGTTGCTGACCCAGGATGACCGGCTCTGCCCCGGCCCCAGCCTGGACCGCTGCCGCCGCTGCTTCCCCGGCCGCCCGGGCGCTGATTTCGTGATGCGCGACCTGGGCATTCGCGACACGCTGGGCCTGGCCGATGCCGTGCTGGTACCAGGCGAGTTCGCCCGCCAGCGCTACATTGCAGCCGGCTGGCCAGCCGAGCAGGTGATGGTGATGCGCAACGGCATTGCCGAAGCCCCCGCCGCCCCGCCCCGCTCGGCGCCAGATGGCCGGCGCGACCGATTCGGCTTCTTCGGTCATATCAACCGCATCAAGGGGTCGCAGGTGTTGCTGCGCGCCTCGGCCACGCTTTCCGCCCAGGGTGTGCCGCACCGGCTGAACCTGCATGGCGGCACCGACCATCAGCCCGAGGCTCTCGTCACCAGCTTCAACACCCTGCTGGCCGGCGCCCCCGCCGCCCGCCACACCGGCACCTACCAGGCCGAGGCGCTGCCCAGCCTGATGGGCGCGGTGGATTGGGTGGTGATGCCGAGCATCTGGTACGAAAACGCCCCGCTGGTGCTGCTGGAGGCCTTCCGCCACGGCCGCCCTGCCCTGTGCAGCGGCATTGGCGGCATGGCGGAAACCGTGCGCCATGGCGTGGATGGCCTGCATTTCCCCCCGAATGACCCGCTGGCCCTGGCCGACACCATGCGCCAGGCCATTGAAGGCAAAGGGCTTTGGGCCAAGCTGCGGGCCAATATCCAGCCGCCACACAGCGTGGCCGCCATGACGCAGGAGCACCTGGCCCTGTATCGGCGCCTGCTGGGCCAGCCGGAACCAGCCACGCCACCCGCCCTGGCCAAGCCCAAACCCGCCTCCAAAGCCAAGCCGAAGCCCAAGGCCGCGCCGCGCAAGCCCGCCGCTGCCAAGCCAAAGCCCAAAGCACCGGCCCGCCGTAGCGCCCGCCGCTGACATTCCGCCCCGGCCGCCCTACATCTGCCGGGCAAATCCCGGAGGAATCGCCATGGCCGACACCAACCTGCAAATTCTGCTGAATCGCCGCCCCAACGGCGCCCCGGTGCCAGAGGATTTCCGCATCGTCGAGACCGCCATCCCGCAGCCCGGCGCCGGGGAAGTGCTGGTCCGCGCCCAGTTCCTCTCGCTCGACCCCTACATGCGCGGCCGCATGAACGATGTGAAAAGCTATTCCAAGCCGGTCGGGCTGGGCGATGTGATGGAAGGCCAGTCCGCCGGCGTGGTGGTGGCCAGCAACCACCCCGGATTCGCCGCTGGCGACCAGGTGCTCGGCGGCTTCGGCTGGCAGCGCTACTCGGTGCGCCCCGGCGCCGCGCTGTTCAAAATGGGCGGCGACTCCGCCTCGCTCTCCACCAGCCTGGGCGTGCTGGGCATGCCCGGCCTCACCGCCTGGAAGGGGCTGGAGGATATCGGCCAGCCCAAGGCCGGCGAGACCATCGTGGTGGGCGCAGCCAGCGGCGCGGTGGGCCAGGTGGTCGGCCAAATCGGCAAGATCCGCGGCTGCCGGGTAGTCGGCGTGGCCGGCGGCAAGGACAAGTGCGACTGGGTGGTGCGCGAACTGGGCTTCGATGCCTGCCTGGACCACCATGGCGACCTGAAGGCGCAACTCGACGCCGCCTGCCCCAATGGCATTGACGTGTACTGGGAAAATGTCGGCGGCGACCTGCAAGCCGCGGTGCTGCCACGCATGAACGACTTTGGCCGCGTCGTGGTCTGCGGCCTCATCGCCGAATACAACGACACAACCGCCCGCCCCGGCCCGAACCTGCGCCTGGTGTTGGTCAAGCGCCTGCGCATCCAGGGCTTCATCGTCTCCGACAACGACGGCTGGGCGCGCTACCCGAGCTTCCGCCAGCAGATGGTGGGCTGGATGGGCGAAGGCCGCATGAAGTTCCGTGAGGATATCGTCCACGGCCTGCGCAACGCGCCGGAGGCTTTCATCGGGCTGCTGAAGGGCAAGAACTTCGGCAAAATGGTCATCGCGGTCGATTGATGCCGGATATTGCCCTCGCGGCGGCCCTCGCCGGCAACCGCGTGCTGCTCTGCTACGGCCTGCTGGGCGAGGTGATGGCCCGGCTGCGCCCAGTGGGCATGGACTATATGGGCGCGCAGGCGGATTGGCTGCGCAGCCTTGGCCTGCCGGTGGCGGTGGTGGCACTGCCCACCGCCGCGCCGGTGGCCGCCAATGCCGCCCGCATCGCCGCCGAACTCACCGCCGACCCGCGCCCTGCCCTGGTGGTGGGCCACAGCAAGGGCGGGCTGGAAGCCCTGGCCGCCCTGCTCCACCCCGGCGCGGCGGCGCAGTGCCGGGGCTTCATTGCCCTGCAATCACCCTTTTTCGGCAGCCCGGTGGCCGATGCGGTGTGCGGCAACCGGCCGCTGCACCGCGCCGCCGACCAGGCCCTGCGCCAACTGGGCCTGGGCGATGGCGAGGGCGTGCGCGACCTGACCACCACCAGCCGCCGCGCCTGGATGGCCGAGCACGCCGCCGCCATCGCGGCGCTGACCGCCAGCCTTCCGGTGGTTTCCGCCGGCACGGTGCTGGAACGCGCCGAGCATTGGCACGACCAGGTTTATGCCCTGACCGAACGCTGGATGCGCCAGCAAGGCGCCGGGCCGAATGACGGCCTGGTGCCCCTGGACTCCGCCCTGCTGCCCGGCGCGCAACAGGTGGTGCGGCGCGGCGGGCATCGGGCGCTGGTGGGCGGCGGGCAGGACCGCGACCCGGTGGCCGCCCTGCGCGAATTGCTGGCGCTGGTTATTCGGCCTTCACCTCAACCAGCACCAGTTCCGCATCCGCCTGGGCGGTGATCTCCAGCATGGTTTCCTCGGCAATCGCCGCACCGTCGCGGGTGGCCAGGGCCACGCCATTCACCGTCACCGCGCCGGTTGCCGGCACCAAATAGGCGGCGCGGCCGGCGGCCAGCGGCTGGCGCAGCGTCTGCCCGGCCTTCAGCGTGGCGGCCATCACCGCCGCGTCGGCGTATAGCGGCAGCGCGCCCTTCGCTTCGTCACCGGGCCGGCCACCGGCCAGCACCTCAAACGCCGCCTCACGCGCCTCACGCGGAAATTGCTTGGCGCCCCAACGCGGCTTGGCACCACGCTGGTCGGTCTGGATCCATATCTGGAACAGCGTCGTCGTCTCGGCTTCCAGAGTATACTCGGCATGCACAATGCCGCTGCCGGCCGACATGATCTGCACATCACCCGCCGCC
>CANFIE010000373.1 GCA_947446625.1 Acetobacteraceae bacterium
ATACCGGCCCGAGAGCAGCACCAGACCGCGCAGTGGCGGCTGCCCGGGCGGCTGCAATTCGGGGTGCGCGGCATAGCTGGCCACATGCGCCGCGCCGGCCGAATGCCCGGCCAGAATGATTCGGGCGGGGTCGCCGCCATGTTCCACGATATGCGCTGCCACCCAGCGCAGGGCGGCGCCGATATCCTGCTGCGCCGCCGGCCAGGGGTTGGCCGGGGCCAGCCGGTAGGTGAGGTTGACGCCCACCATGCCCTGGCCCACCGCCCAGGCGCCGATATTGGCGTAGAACGGGCTGCCCGGCGTTTGCTTGTTGCCCGCCACGAAACCGCCGCCATGCACGAAGACCAGCACCGGCCGGGCCGGGCCACGGGCGCTGGGGGCGAAGATGTCCAGTTGGTGGCGGGCATCGGTGCCGTAGGCCTGGTCGCGCGTCACGCTCACCCCGGTAAAGGGCTCGCGCGGTTGCAGCGGGGCGTAGAGGCGCGCGGTGGCGGGTGGGTCGATGACCGGGCCGATCTGGCGCAATGCGGCGACAAGCGCGGCGGGCATCGGCTCGGCCCTTGCGGGGGCGACCGGGGCGGTTGTGGCCAGGCCCAGCAGCAGCGCCAGGGTGAAGAATGGGCGCATGGTTCGGCTCCTCCGGGCTTGTTGCGGCAAGGCTGGCATGCCGCCCGGGCCTTGCGCAACGCTGCCACCGGCCCCATACACACAACTGTCATCGGGGGGAGCCCATTGGGGGCTGAGAGGCGACGGTTAGCGTCGCGACCCCTGGAACCTGATCCGGCTCGGACCGGCGTAGGGATCGATGGGCTCACCTGGGTTGCATATCCGGATTCCGGGACTGACGATTGGCACCTGGCCGGTACTGGGTGGCTTTGCGCTCGACTTTGCGCCGGGGCAGACCACGGTACTGCTGGGGCCGTCTGGCTCGGGCAAGTCTTCGCTGTTGCGGTTGATGGCGGGGCTGTTGCCGCTGCCGGCGGGGGCGGAGCTGAGCGCCAGCGATGGTGGGCCCGTGACCTCGCGCCTGGCATGGATGGCGCAGCAGGATTTGCTGCTGCCCTGGCTCAGCCTACAGGAAAACGTGGTGCTGGGCGCCCGGCTTCGCGGTGAAACGCCCGACATGGACCGCGCCCGGGCGATGATTGCCGCCGTGGGGCTGGCGGGGCGCGAGGCAGCGCTGCCGGCGCAGCTTTCGGGCGGCATGCGGCAACGCGCCGCCCTGGCGCGCACCCTGGTGGAAGACCGGCCCTTCGTGCTGATGGATGAGCCGTTCAGCGCCGTGGATGCGCCGACGCGGCATCGCCTGCAGGAGTTGAGCGCGAAGTTGCTGGCCGGGCGCACCGTGCTGCTGGTGACGCATGACCCGCTGGAAGCGCTGCGCCTGGCGGACCGGATTTTGGTGCTGGTGGGCCACCCTGCCCTGCCCGAGGAGATTGCCGTGCCTGCCGGCACTCCGCCGCGCCCGGCGGGTGATGCCGCGCTGCTGGCAGCCCAGGCGGCGCTGTTGGAACGGCTGGCGGAGGCCGTGGCATGAAGGGCGCGGCGGCATTGCGGCTGCTGGTTTCGGCGGTGGGGCTGGTGGTGATTTGGTACGCCGTGGTGTGGGCGACCGATGCACCCCACTTCATGCTGCCCACGCCGCGCCGCGTGGCGGAAACCCTGCTGCGGCAATGGGATATCATCGCCGGGCATGCGCTGGTGACGCTGGCCGAGATTGTCGCCGGGCTGCTGGCCGGTGCGGTGTTCGGCATGGCCACGGCGCTGCTGGTGATGGCCTGGCCACCGGGCCGGCGCTGGCTGCTGCCGGTGCTGGTGATATCGCAGGCGGTGCCGGTGTTTGCCATTGCCCCGCTGCTGGTGCTGTGGATGGGCTTTGGCGCGGCGAGCAAGATCGCCATGGCGGCGATCATCATCTTCTTCCCCGTGACCACCGCATTTTACGACGGCATGCGCCGCACCGAACCGGGCTGGCTGGACCTGGCGCGCACCATGGGCGCCACGCCGCGTGCCGTGCTGTGGCGGCTGCGGGTGCCGGCCGCCCTGCCCGCCCTGGCCAGCGGGTTGCGCGTGGCCGCTGCCGTGGCGCCGATTGGCGCGGTGGTGGGGGAATGGGTGGGTGCTTCTTCCGGCCTTGGCTACCTGATGCTGCACGCCAATGGCCGCAGCGAAACCGACCAGATGTTCGCCGCGCTCATCGTGTTGGCCGCGATGGCGCTGGCGCTTTACTTCGCCGTGGACCGCGCGCTGACCGCGCTGTTGCCGTGGCAGCCTGATTCAATCACTCGGGAGGATACCCCATGAACCGCCGCGATCTTCTGGCTGTGGGCGCGCTGCTGCCGCTGGCCACGCCCGCCTTGGCGCAAACCCCCGCGCGGGCGCCGCTGACCCTGCTGCTGGACTGGTTCATCAACCCCGACCATGCGCCGGTGATTGTGGCCAGCGAGGGCAAGTTCTTCGAGGCGGCCGGGCTGGATGTGCGGATCATCGCCCCGGCCAACCCCGCCGACCCGCCGAAGCTGGTGGCCGCCAAGCAGGGCGATATTGCGGTGAACTACCAGAAGAACCTGCCCTTGCAGGTGGACCAGGGGCTGCCGCTGGTGCGGATTGGCACGCTGGTTTCCACCCCGCTTTCCACACTGACCGTGCTGCGTGACGGCCCGGTGAAGACGCTGGCGGATCTGCGCGGCAAGAAGATTGGCTATTCCGTGCCGGGCTTCGAGGAAATCTACGTTGGCACCATGATCGAGACGGCGGGGCTGCGGCTCAGCGATGTCACGCTCATCAACGTCAATTTCGGGCTTTCCACCGCGCTGCTGAGCGGGCGGGTGGATGCGATCATCGGTGGGTTCCGCAATTTTGAGCTGAACCAGCTGGATATCGAGGGCAAGCCGGGCCGCGCCTTCTACCCCGAGCAGCACGGCTTTCCGGCCTATGACGAGTTGATCTACACCGCGCACAAGGACCGTGCGGCTGACCCGCTGATGCGCAAGTTCATCGACGCCATTGAGGCGGCGACGGCGCATTTGGCCAATAACCCGGATGAGTGCTGGAACCTGTTCATTGCCGGGCCGCGGCGCGAGTTGAACAATGAGCTGAACCGGCGCGCCTGGCGCGACACGCTGGGGCGGTTTCCGCACAGCCCGGGCGCGCTGGACCATAACCGGTATGAGCGGTTCACCCGCTTCCTGGCCGGGCGCGGCAAGCTGCGCAACGGCGTGCCGGCGCTGGCGAGCTACGCGGTGGAGCCGCCGGCCGCGCCGGCGCGGTAATCAAACACCGCCTGGCTGATGGCCAGGGCGAGTTCGCGGCTGTCGGCGCTGGCACCATCCCGCGCCGGGCTGCCGCTGTGCAGGCTTTCCAGGCGGAGTGTCTCGGTCTGGATGGGGCCGCCGATGGGGGTGAGGCGCAGGGTGTAGCCGCCCTCGGCTTCCTGCACCTCTACATCCAGCTTGGCGCTACCGGCCCAGGCGCGCAGGCCGGGGCGGGCACCGCCATACCAGTGCCGTACATGCAGCAGCACCGCCGCCAGCGGGCGCAGCGGCGCCGGGTTGCTGAGGCTGGCGGCGGGCATCATCCAGCGGAACTCGCCGCCGGCATCGGCCTCGGCGGCGTGCCAGCCGAAGCTGAAGCAGGGCGCGGTGCAGGGCAGCACCTGGCGGGCCTCGGCGGCTTTGGGCGGGGGCGTGGTGGCGGCGGCGGTGAGGAGTTGGCGCAGGGCGGCGAGGTCGGCTGGCTCCGGCGTGGGCGGGCTGGCCGTATTGGCGGCGCGTTCCCGCAGCAGGGTGCTGCTGAATTCCAGGAAGGTGTCGAGTTGTTCGCGCAGCGCGGCCTGGCGGCGGCGCGTCTCGGCTTGCAGCGCGGCGGCCTGGGCAGCGGCGGCGCGTTCCAGCGCCTGCACCCGGGCTTCCAGGGCGATGAGGCGCTGGGCTTCCTCGCCGGCCCAGCCGCGGGCCCAGGCCAGGGTGGCGAGCGGGGCATCCTGCCCGGCGATGTGCAGGGTGAGGGTCAGGCCGGACTCGAGCAGATCCTCGGCCAGCAGCGGGATTTTGAAGGGCCAGAGGGCGCCGCCAGCGGCCGTGGGGTGTGGCGCGCCCAGCAGGGCGGCGCGGCTGGTGCTGGCGTTGAGCCGGGCGGTGAGGACGGGCACGGCCAGGGCGTTGCTGGCGTTGTGCAGCAGGCCGTGCAGCAGGCCCTGGGCCACGCGCAATTCCGTGGCCTGCCAGGTGCCGGGGCCGAACAGCGCCAGGGCGGCATCGGCCGTGGGCAGCGGCCAGGGGGCGGCGAGTTCGGTGCTGCCGGCGCCGGTGCTGAAGCGCAGCGTGGCGGGCAGCGCCGCGTGTGGCAG
>CANFIE010000374.1 GCA_947446625.1 Acetobacteraceae bacterium
GGCGGCCTTCAGCATGGCGGCGAAGGCATCATACACGCCTTCCTGCACCAGCAGGCGGTTGGCGCAAACGCAGGTTTGCCCGGTGTTGCGGTACTTGCTGGCCATGGCGCCCTGCACGGCGGCGTCGAGGTCGGCGTCGTCAAACACGATGAAGGGGGCGTTGCCGCCCAGCTCCATGCTGGTTTTCTTGATCGTCGCCGCGCATTGCGCCAGCAGCTTCTGGCCCACTTCCGTGCTGCCGGTGAAGGTGAGCTTGCGGATGATGGGATTGGCGGTCAGCTCGGCGCCCATGGGGCCGCTGGGGCCGGTGATGATGTTGCAGACGCCGGCCGGCATGCCCGCACGCTCGGCCAGCACCGCCAGGGCCAGGGCGCTGAACGGGGTTTGGCTGGCGGGACGGATGACGCCGGTGCAGCCCGCCGCCCAGCCGGGGCCGGTCTTGCGGGTGATCATGGCGGCGGGGAAGTTCCAGGGCGTGATGGCGGCGAAGACGCCAATCGGCTCCTTCGTCACCAGAATGCGGCGGCCCTTCATGTTCTGCGGAATGGTCTCGCCGTAGATGCGCTTGGCTTCCTCGGCGAACCATTCGATGAAGCTGGCGGCGTAGGCGATCTCGCCCTTGCTTTCGGCCAGCGGCTTGCCCTGTTCGGCGGTCATGATGGCGGCGAGATCGTCGGTATTGGCGATCATCAGGTCGAACAGCCGACGCAGAATGGCGCCGCGGTCCTTGGCCAGCATGGCGCGCCAGGCCGGCAGGGCGGCGTTGGCGGCTTCGATGGCGCGGCGGGTTTCGGCCTGGCCCATGGCGGGCACGGTGCCCACCAGTTCGCCATTGGCGGGGTTGCGCACTTCCAGCACGCGGCCGTCATCGGCCTGCACCCAGGCGCCATTGATGTAATTGGCCTGGCGGAACAGCGAGGGGTCCTTCAGGGGCAGCGTCGCAACGGCGTCCAGCATGGGGTGTCTCCTTCCCGGGTTGGCGTGAAGATAGGCGCGGCGGGGGCTTATGTCAGCCTTTCCACCCACGGCTTTCCGGGCCTAGGCTTGGGGCAAATAAAACAACGGGGGGCGTGCATGGTCCGGAACAGGATCGCGGCGGGCATTCTGGCGGGGCTGCTGGCAGGGCCGGCGGCGGCGCAATACCCTGACCGACCGGTGACAGTGATTCACAATTACGGGCCGGGCACGGCTTCCGATGCCACGGCACGGGCGCTGGCCGAGGCGTTTTCCGCCCGGCTGGGCCAGCCCTTCCCCGTGATGAACCGCGACGGCGCTGCCGGGGTGGTGGGCAGCCGGGTGCTGACCGGCAGCCCGGCCGATGGCTACACTATCCTCATTGGCCCGATGACGGCGCTGACCAGCCAGCCGCATCTGGTGCGCAATACCGGCCTGGCGCCGGAGGCGGTGGCGCCAGTGTGCAATGTCTCGGCCAATATGCTGGGCATTGTGGTGCGGGCGGAAAGCCCGCTGCGCAATGGGCGCGATGTGCTGAACGCCGCCCGGCAGGCGCCGCTGACCTATGGCTCCACCGGCACGCTGTCGCTTTCGGCGCTGGGGGTGCACCGGCTGATCGCGGCCGGCGGCGGCGATGGCGGGCGCTTCACCTCGGTGGCGTTCCGGTCCGACGCTGCTTCCCTGACCGAGACCATGGCCGGGCGGCTGGATTTCTCCACCACGCTGATTGCCAATGCCACGCCGCTGGTGCGGGCCGGCACGCTGCGGCTGATTGGCGTGTTTGCCGACCGACGCTACCCGGAATTCCCCGATGTGCCGACCTTTCTGGAGCAGGGGATTGATGCGCAGCAGATGAGCTATGCCGGCATCATCGCGCCGCTGGGCACGCCAGAGCCGGTGCTGGCGGCGCTGGAAGCGGCCTGCGAGGCGGCGATGCAGAGCGAGCCCTGGAAGCGCGCCGTGGCGCAATTCGGCATTGTGGTGGACTACAAGGGCCGCGCCGCCTTTGGCCGGCTGCTGGCCACGGAATACCGCACCCTGGGCGCGGTGCTGCATGAGTTGGGGGCGCGGCCGGAATGAGGGCGCTGCTGTGGGCCGCGCTGCTGCTGGCCGGCGGCCCTGCCCTGGCCCAGCCGCTGTCAGACCGGCCGATCACGCTGATCAGCCCATATGCCCTGGGCGGCAGCAGTTCCACCCGGGTGCTGGCCGATATCATGGGACGGATTCTGGGGCAGACCGTGGTGCTGGTGGCGCGGGATGGTGGCTCGGGCGTGGTGGGCATGCAGGTGCTGGCGGCGGCGCCGGCCGATGGCCATACCCTGGCCTATACCGCCATCACGCCCTTGGTGATCCAGCCGCATCTGGTGCGCAATGTCGGCTATTCCTTGGCCAGCTTCACCAGCGTGTGCAACGTGGCGGAGAATGTGCTTGGCATTGTGGTGCGGCCTGACAGCCCCTTCCGCACCATGCGGGACCTGGCGGCGGCGGCGCGGCAACGGCCGCTGAGCTTCGGCTCGCCCGGGCCGAACAGCGTGCCGATGATTGCGGTGGAGCGGGTGCGCGCGGCCGAGGGCGGCGAATATGTGCACGTGCCCTTCCGTGGCGACCAGCCGCCCATCATGGAGACGCTGGCCGGGCGGCTCGACTTCGGCGCCATTGTTGTCGGCTCGGGCGGGGATTTGATCAAGGCCGGGCGGCTGCGGCTGCTGGCGGTGTTCTCGGCCCGGCGGCACCCGGAATTCCCCGATGTGCCGACGGTGGAGCAGCAGGGCGTGGCCGCGGTGCAGCACAGCTATGCCGGCATTCACGCCCCCGCCGGCACGCCCGAGCCGGTGCTGGCCCGGCTGGAGGCGGTGTGCCGCGAGGCCACCGAGGATGCCGGCTTCCGGCGCTTTACCGCCAGTGTGGGTACGGTGATTGATTTTAAGGGCCGGGCCGAGCAGACCCGCCTGATCAATGACCTGCACGCCAGCTTTGGCCGCGTGCTGCACGACCTGGGAGTGGAACCGCAGTGATTCGCCTTTTGCTTGCCCTGCTGCTGGCCGCCCCGGCGGCGTGGGCGCAGTTTCCGGATAGGCCGGTGACCATCATCAACCCCTATGCCACCGGCAGCCAGACCGACGCCGTGGCCCGCGCCCTGGCCGAGAGCTTCAGCGCCACGCTGGGCCAGCCGGTAGTGGTGGTGAACCGCGAGGGCGGCTCGGGCGTGGTGGGGCTGCGCAGCCTGATGGGCAGCACCGCCGACGGCCATACCCTGGCGTTTTCGCCCATGGTGCCGCTGGCGATTCAGCCGCATCTGCTGCGTAACACCGGGCTGGGGCCGGATGCCGTGGCGCCGGTGTGCAACGTGACCGAAAACATCCTGGGCGTGATGGTGCGGGCAGACAGCCCCGTTCGCACCCTGCCGGAACTGGTGGCGGCGGCGAAGGCGCGGGGGCTGAGCTATGGCAGCCCTGGCCCCAATTCCGCCCCGGCCATTGGCGTGGCGCGGCTGCAGAAGGCGGCTGGGGGCGACTATATCCACGCGCCCTTCCGCAGCGACGCCGCCGCCCTGCTGGAGGTGAAGGCCGGCCGGCTGGACTTTGCCGCCATTGTGGTGGCCAGCGGCGTGCCCATGGCGCGGGCCGGCGAAGTGCGGTTGATCGGCACCTTCTCGCTGCGGCGGCATCCGGAATTTCCCGCCGTGGCCACGGCGCGGGAACAGGGGATCGACGCGGTGGAGCTTTCCGCCGCCGGGCTATACGCGCCGCGTGGCACGCCAGAGCCAGTGCTGGCCCGGCTGGAAGCGGCCTGCGAAACGGCGCTGGGCAGCGAGGGGCTGCGCAATGTGGCGGCGCGCTGGGCGGTGCTGCCGGAGTTTCTGGGCCGGGCCGCCTTTGCCCAGCGGATCAGCGCCGATTACGAAAGCCACGGCCGGGTGCTGCGCGAATTGGGCGTCGAGCCGCAGTAGCCGCGGCGCCTTAATGCAGCGCGGCGGTGAAGGCCGCCGGCCATTTGGCCTGGCGCAGCAGGCGGCGGATATGCCCGGCGCGGCGTAGCCGGGCCACCGCCTGGGTCAACATGGTGCCGGCCCAGACCACACCCACCAGCCCGGCCAGCGGGTGCAGCACCAGCCGCAGCAGGCCGGGCAGGTCCGGCCCCATGGACGTATCGGCGGCCAGGGCCACGTTGCTGAACAGGCCGGTGGCGAGCAGCACCAGCGCCACCAGCATCAGCGCCAGCCCCAGCACCACCTGCCGATGCCCGGCGGTGCGTTCCCCGCGCAATTCACGCAGCAGCATGGGCAGGGCGCGGTGCAGCGGCTGCGGCTGCTGCGGCCGGGCGCCCCGACTGGCCAGGTAGTGCCGCGCCGGCATTTCCGCCGCATGCAGCGCCAGCGGGCGGCTGA
>CANFIE010000375.1 GCA_947446625.1 Acetobacteraceae bacterium
GCATGACCGGCAGCGCCCAGGCCGCCAGCGACCAGGATTTCACCCTGGTGAACCGCACCGGCTACGAGATTGACGAGGTCTATGTCAGCAACTCGGCCAGCCGCAATTGGGGCCGCGACGTGCTGGGCCAGGACGTGCTGCCGAATGGCCGCCAGACCGACATTCTGTTCCCCGCCGGCACGCGCGGCTGCGACTGGGATATTCGCGTGGTGTACAGCGACCGCGAATCGGCCGAGTGGCGCCGGGTGAACCTGTGCAGCATCTCGAAGGTGACGCTGTATTACGACCGCCGCGCCGGCACCACGCGCGCCGTGGCCGAGTAATAGCCCTGGGCTGGCGCGGGGGCGGTCAGGCCGCTGCCCGCGCCAGTTTCTGCCCCGGTTCGGCCAGCATGGCCGGCACCTCGGCCGCCGGGCGCGGCCGGCTGAACAGATAGCCCTGCGCCTCGGTACAGCCTTCCTGCGAGAGCCGGCGCAACTGCTCCTCGGTCTCCACACCCTCAGCGGTGACCGCGATGTTGAGGTTGCGGCACATGCCGATGATGGCGCGCACGATCACCAGGCTGTCGGCGGCCCCACGATTGGCCCCTGCCCCGGCGCCGCTGCCGAGATCGGCGATGAAACCACGGTCGATCTTCACCTTGTCGAACGGGAAGCGCAGCAGATAGGTGAGCGAGGAATAGCCGGCGCCGAAATCATCCAGCGCCACCCGGGCGCCCAGGGCGCGCAACGCGGCCAGGGCCTCACAGGTTTCAGCGCTGTCGTGCAGCAGCACGCCCTCGGTTATTTCCAGCTCCAGCCGGTTGGGCCGCAGGCCCGAGGCAGCCAGCGCCGCCGCCACCGCCGGCACCGCATGGCCGTGGCGGAATTGCACCGGCGAGAGGTTCACCGCCACTTTCACATCCGCTGGCCAGCCAGCGGCGTCGGCGCAGGCCTGGCGCAGCACCCATTCGCCAATGGGGGTGATGAGGCCAGTTTCCTCGGCCACCGGGATGAACTCGGCGGGTGAGACGAGGCCAATGCCGGGGCGGCGCCAGCGCAGCAGCGCCTCAAACCCCGAGACGCGCCAATGCCGCAGGTCGAACAGCGGTTGGTAGTGCAGTTCCAGCTCCTGCTTCGCCAGGGCGTCGCGCAGGCCAAGTTCCAGGGCGCGGCGGGCCTGCATGGCGGCGTCCATGGCGGGCTCGAAGAAGCGGTGGCTGCCGCGGCCCTCGCTTTTGGCGCGGTAGAGCGCGATTTCGGCATTGCGGATCAGGGTTTCGGCGGTGGCGCCATCCAGCGGGCCCAGCGCGATGCCGATGCTGGCGCTGACCGTGGTGGGATGCTCTGGCAGGGCGAAGGGCTGCACCAGCATGGCCTGCAACCGGCCGGCCAGGGCGGCGGCATCGGCGGCTTCACGCGGGTTGTGCTGCAGGATGGCGAAGCTGTCTCCGCCCAGGCGCACCAGCGTGTCACCCTCGCGCAGCGTGGCGCGCAGGCGTTGCGCCAGGGCGCAGAGCAGCGCGTCACCGGCTTCGTGGCCCAGCGTCTCGTTCACCTCGGCAAAGCGGTCCAGCCCCAGCACCAGCAGCCCAGCCAGGCCGGAATCGCGGGCGGCGATGCCGAGGGCGCGGCAGAGTGCCTCGGTAAGGTGGCGGCGGTTGAACAGGCCGGTGACGGGATCGCGCACCGCTTCATCGGCCAGCCGGGCGCGCAGGGCATGGTTGAGGGTGAGCAGCACGGCCAGCAGCAGCCCGGCCAGCAGCACTACGCCCAAGCCGAGCAGGACCAGACCGCGCCAGTGGCGGAACTCGGCCAGGGCCAGATGGGTATCCACCACCGCCATGGCCACCAGCGGCACGCCTGGGGGAGCGCGGAAGGCCAGCAGCGCCTGTGCCTGCCGCAACCGGCCCTGGCGCTGCATGGTGGCGGCCTGCACCGCAGGGTGGGTGGGTTCCGGCGCGGCGCGGAGGAAGCCGGAGGGCTCGGCACTACGGGCCAACAGCCCGCCTTCCGGCAGGCGGCGCAGTTGAAATTGCAGCCCGGCCATGGGGCCTTGTTCACCGATGAGGCGGGAGAGCAGCAATGGGTCCAGCGAGACCACCGAGACGCCGGCGAAGCCGCCCGCGGCGTGGCGCAGCGGCCGGCTGGCCTGCACAGCCCAGCGGCCACTCACCCGGCCCAACATGGGCTGGCTGAGATAAAGCCCGGTTTCGCCATTGTTGCCGAGATGGGCGCGGAAATGCGGGCGGTCGCCGAGGAAGACACGCTCGGAGCCGGGTTCGGAGGTCCAGTCCATCCAGCCATTGGCGCCGATGCTGGCCATTTGGATGACGGCGAAGCGACCCTGCCCAGCCACGCGGGCCAGGTGTTCCTCCACCGCGCGGGCGCCGGCCTGATTGCCTTCATCCAGCAGGGTCTGCCGGCTTTGCGCCAACTCGTGCAGGGTTTCCACCGCCTCGAAGATGCGGAGGACGAGTTGCTCCAGGGTTTCGGCCGCGCCTTCGGCCTGGGTATAGGCCTGCTGCTCGGCGGCTTGCTCGGCACCGCGCAGATACAGCGCGGCTCCTCCGCCCAGGCCAATGGCGCAACCCAGCCAGAACAGCAGGGGCAGGCCATGGCGCCGGGCGGCAGCCAGGGTGAGACGCGCAATATCCGCCAGCAAGGCGACAATCCCCAAGGTGCAATCCGGGGGAGTGTTGCCGCTGCGGGTTACTAAACCATTGTAGCGCCGCCAGATTTAGAGTCTGTCAGACGCTCGCTGCGCGTCTGACAGACTCTGGGATGTTGTTCGAGCGGCTGATTCACGCCGGCGGTGTTTCCACCGGCGACAATCAGGTGCTAGCGGCCCAGCACTTCCTTGTTGTGCTGCCCAAGATTGGGCGCCGGGCGCTGGGAGAGCGGACGCTCGCCGCCGAAGGAGATGGGCAGGCCCACCACCTTCACGCCGGATTCGGGCAGCGACTGCATCATGTCCACCTCGGCGAATTGTTCGCTGCGGGCGAGTTCGCCAATGTCGTTCACTGCGGCGCAGGGCACGCCCTGGGCTTCCAGCCGCTCGATCCATTCGTCGCGCTTGCCGGTGCCGATGATGGCCTGCATGGCCGAAACCAGCGCCACCTTGTTGGCCACGCGCTGCGGGCCGGTGGCATAGGCGGGGTCCTGGCCCCATTCGGGATGGCCCATTACCTTGGCGCAGCGAGCAAACAGGCGGTCATTCCCCGCCGCGATGACGAAGGGCAGGTCCGACGCCTGGAAGACCTGGTAGGGCACGATGACATTGGCGCCGGTGCCGTGCCGCTTGGTGACGGCGCCCGTGGCGACATAGGCGTTGACCGCGCCTTCCACCCAATGCACCGCGGTTTCGAACAGCGAAGTATCCACCACGCAGCCCTGGCCGGTGAGGTCGCGCCGCCGCAGCGCGCCGAGCACGCCGATGGTGCAGAACATGCCGGTGCCTTTGTCGTTCACGCTGGCGCCGCAGAAATTCGGGGCTTCGTCGGGGCGGCCGGTCATGGACATCATGCCGCCATAAGCCTGCAGCAGCGGGTCAAAGCCCGGGCGCATCTTCAAAGGCCCGACCTGGCCAAAAGCGGAGATGTTGCAATAGACCAGGCGCGGATGGCGCTTCAGCATGGTGGGGCCATCAATGCCGATTTCCTCGACCACGCCGGGGCGCAGATTCTGGATGAGGATGTCGGCGGTCTCGCACAGCTTGTGCAGCGCCTCGACATCCTCGGGCTTCTTCAGGTCCAGCGTGATGCTGCGCTTGTTACGGTTCTGGCTGTGGAAATACAGGCTGGTGACGCCATCCGGCCCCCAGGGCGGACCCCAGAGGCGAGCATCATCGCCGCCGTCGGGCTTTTCCACCTTGATCACATCGGCGCCCATGTCGGCCATGATGGCGCCGGCCAGCGGCCCCGCCAGCGCCTGGCCGACTTCGATAACCTTGACGCCTTCGAGCGGAAGCATGCTGTGCTGTACCCTTGCAAGAGGTGCCCTGGGCACCGTGCGGTACCCAGGGCGGTTGGTGTGTTGGCGCAGCCTTACGGCTGCATGTGGCTGCCACCGGAGACGGTCATATTCTCTCCGGTGATGTACACGGCGGCGTTGGAGACCAGGAAGGCGACCAGGTTGGCGACTTCGCTGGGTTCCGCATAGCGGCCGAGCGGAATGCGGCCGAGCGTGCCGGCGGCGAATTTCTCGCTGCGGATCGTCTCGGTCATGGGCGTAACCACGGTGCCGAAGCCAACCGAGTTCACCCGGATGCCGTAGCGCGCCCATTCCTTGGCGCCGGTCATGGTCATACCGAACAGCGCCGCCTTGGCCGAGGAGTAGTTGACCTGGCCAATGC
>CANFIE010000376.1 GCA_947446625.1 Acetobacteraceae bacterium
CCCAGGCACGGCCGGATGGGTACACGCTGTGCTACGGGCTGTGGCCCTCAACCATTACGCTGTACCTGGACCCGTCTCGGCGTGCCGGGTTTGGGCGCGAGAGTTTTACCCCGCTGGCGATGCATGTGATCGACCCTGGCAGCATCATTGTGCGGGCCGACAGCCCGCTGCGCAGCCTGGCCGATTTGGTGGCCGAGGCGAAGCGGCGGCCGGGTGGGCTGCGGGTTTCCGACCCCGGGATTTTGAGCTGGGAACATCTGGCCAGCATGGCGCTGCAAAAGGCGTATGGGGTGAGCGTGAACCAGATTCACTACCAGGGCAGCGCGCCGGCGCTGGTGGCGCTGCTTTCGGGTGAGATTGAGGTGGCCTTCGTGGCCACGGGTACCGCGATGACGCAAAGCCGCCAGGGCGCGGCACGGACTCTGGCGGTGCTGGATGCCCAGGCCAGCCCGTTTCTGCCCGGCATTGCCACGGCAACGGAACAGGGCTGGCGGATCGCAACGGGCTCGGCCCGCGGCTTTGTGGCGCCGGCCGGGCTGCCACCGGCGGTGGAGGCCAAGCTGGCCGGGGCGCTGGAACAGGCGATTTTGAGCGACGAGCACCAGGCGAAGATGCGGGATCTGGGGCTGCCGATACGCTTCATGAATCCGGCAAGCTTCCGCGCCTATTGGGCGGCCGAGGAAGTGGCGCTGGGGCCGCTGGTGCAGGAAGTGGTGAGCAGCGGGGCGGCGGCGAATTGAGGGGAGGATTGCCCGCTTTTCGTTAGCCAAACCGCTCCAGCGCGAAGGGCGCCAGGCTGGTATTGGGCGCCGGGCCGAGCATGGCGCGGGACAGCAGCGCCCCGGTGGGGGCGGCACCCGTTAGGCCGAGATGGCCGTGGCCGAAGGCACACCACAGGCCGGGCCAGGCCTTGACCGGGCCGAGCACCGGCAGGCTGTCGGGCAGGCAGGGGCGATGGCCCATCCAGAAGCCTTGCAGCCCTTCCGTGCTGGCTTGCGGGAAGACACTTCGCAGGTCCTCCAGCAGCAACTCGGCGCGATAGGGGGTGGGGGGAGCGTCCAGGCCGCCGAATTCCACCGTGCCGGCCACGCGCAACCCGGTTTCCATCGGGCTGATGAAGGCCTTGCGGTCGGCCGGGATCAGCGGGCGATTCACCTGAATGCCGGCGGCGGGCAGCATGACGTGGTAGCCGCGCTGGCTTTCCAGCGGCACCTTGATGCCAAGTGGCGCCAGCAGCCGGGCGGAGAAGGCGCCGGCGGCCAGCACCACCATGTCGGCGCGGTATTCGCCGGCGGGGGTGCGCACGCCATCCACGCGCTGGCCTTCCAGCAGCAGGGCCTCGACTGGCTCACGCCGGATTTGGCCGCCCTGGCGCAGAATGCCGGCAGCCACCACCTGGGCGTGGCGGCGCGGGTTGATGCAACTGCCTTGCTCGGGGATGAAGACGCCAAGCTGGTAGTCGCCGCGCACATCGGGTTCCAGCGCCTGGATAGCGCTGAGGCCTTCGAGGAACTCAATCCGCATGCCGTGCTGCTGGCGCAGTGCCCAGCTGCCGGCGTCCTTCTGGTACTGGGCGCGGTTGCGGTAGAGGTAGAGTTGGCCGGTTTCGCGGATGAGGTCGAGCGCGCCTTCGGCGGCGAGGATTTCGCGGTGGCGTTCCATGGCGCCGAACATCAGCGCGCCGAGCGCATTGGCGGTGGCCTGCACCTGGGCCGGGCGGGCGGAGGCGACGAAACGCCACAGCCAAGGGAAGGCACGCGGCCAGTAGCGCAGCGGAATATGCAGCGCGGCCTTGGGGTCGGTCAGCATGCCGGGCACGGTTTTCAGCACGCCAGGCATGGCCAGCGGCGCCACGCTGCCGGCGCTGATGGCGCCCGCATTGCCCGAGGAGGTACCGGCGCCGGGTTCGTCGCCATCCAGTACCAGAACCTCGGCGCCATCGCGGGCCAGGTGCCAGCCGAGGCAGAGGCCGACGACGCCGGCACCGATGACGATCACCTTCATGGCGTTACTCCGGACGGTAGTTGGCGCGGCGGACCACCTCGGCCCATTTGCGACCCTCGGCGGCCAGGAAGTCGCGCGCCTCGGCAGCGGTGCCGCCCATGGGCTCGATGCCGCGTTCGCGCAGCGCCTGGGCCATGCCGGCCTGCATGGCCGCCAGGGCGTCGGCCTGGATTTTGGCCTGGATGGCGGGCGGGGTTTGCGCCGGGGCCACCAGCATGGCCCAGGTTGCGCCGGTCAGGGCGGGGAAGCCAACCTCTACCACCGTGGGAATGCCGGGCACCGAGGCCAGGCGGCGGGTATGGCACAGCGCCAGGGCGCGCAGCCGGCGGTCTGCCAGATGCGGCAGGGCGGCGGGGATGGTATCGAAGTTGAACTGGATTTGTCCGCCGATCAGGTCCGTCATCGCCGGGGCGCTGCCGCGATAGGGGATGTGGGTGACATCGGCGCCGGTGGTGACGCGCAGCAACTCGCCCATCAAATGGGTGGCGGTGCCGGTGCCGAAGCTGCCGAAGTCCAGCTTGCCGGGCTGGGTGCGGGCCATGGAGACGAGTTCGGCCACGCTGGCCACCGGCAGGGCGTTGTTCACCAGCAGCAGAAAGGGTTGCAGCGACACCAGGGAAATGGGCGCGAAGTCCTTCACCGGGTCATACGGAATGCTGCGCAGGGTGGACTGGGCGATGCTGAGTTCCGACGAAGCGCCGAGCAGCAGGGTGTGGCCATCGGGCGCGGCCTTGGCCACGCTGTCGGCGCCCAACGTGCCGGCGGCGCCGCCACGGTTTTCCACCACCACGGGCTGGCCCCAGGCGCGGGAAAGCCGGTCGGCCAGCATGCGGCCGACAAGGTCTGTGCTGCCGCCGGCCGGGTAGGCCACCACCAGGCGAACCGGGCGGCTGGGCCAAGGGGCCTGGGCCTGCGAGCCGATGACGGGGGCCATGGTGAGGGCGGCCCCGAGGGCGGCGCGCCTTGAGAAGCGCATGCGTGGAAGTTCCCCGGCTGGAAGGCGGCGCGGTTGGCGCCATTGGGGCGTGATGGTCGGCGGGGTTGGCGCAATAGGCAAGCCCTGCCCCCGTGGCAGCGGTTGACGCCGGGCGGCGGCGGGCGGATTCTGGTGCCAGGAGAAAAACGCCATGCGCATCATTCCAAACAACAGCGGCCCCGGCGCCCGGGTGGAAGGGATCGACCTGCGCGATCCGCTGGGGGCTGATGCGTTCCGCACCCTGCTGCGCGCCCTGGGGCGCTATGGCGTGCTGTGCTTTCCGGGCCAGGAGCTGAACGCGACGCAACTGGCGGCCTATGCCGGGCGGTTCGGTACGCTGGAAGTGAACGTGGCCAACCTGTTCCACGCCGAGGGCCACCCCGAGATCATGCATCTTTCCAACATGAAGGATGCCGACGGGAAGATGCTGGGGCTGAATGATGCCGGCCAGGGCTGGCACACCGATATGAGCTATTCCAAGGACATTGCCCTGGCCAATGTGCTGCACGCCAAGACCGTGCCGACGCGGGATGGCCATTCACTGGGCGACACGCAGTTTCGCGACATGCACGCCGCGTACGAGGATTTGCCCGACGAGGTGAAGCAGCGGCTGGAAGGCCGCGTGGCGGTGCATGACTTCGAGAAGTTCTGGGACATGATGCGGGTGCGGCCGGGCAGCATTCGTGGCCCGCTGACGCCGGAGCAGAAGGCGAAGAAACCGCCGGTGGAGCAGCCGATTTTCCGCGTGCATCCGGTGACCGGGCAGCGCGTGCTGTACTGCAACCCGGGCTACGCCATGCGGATTGTGGGCATGGACCCGGTGGAGAGCGATGCGATGCTGGACTACCTGTTCAAGCATCAGGCGCAGGCGAAGTACCTGCACAGCCACCACTGGAGCGTGGGCGACGTGCTGATGTGGGACAATATCGGCACCACGCATAATGCGGTGGCGGATTACGGCGCGGATGAGCATCGGTTTATTCTGCGGGCGCAGATTATGGCGAGCCTGGATTACGGGGCGCTGGCGGCATGAAGCTGGCAACCTACAGCGCCGAAGGCGCCGAGACCCTGGGCGGTGTGCTGGGCCATGAGGTAGCGGCGCTGGCCCCTGCCCTGGCCGCACTGGGCGCGCCGCCGCCGCCCGCCACCATGCTGGCGCTGTTGCAGGGTGGCGAGGCCGCGCTGGTGGCCGCCGGCCGGGCGCTGGCCTTTGCGGCGCGGCCGGAGAATGGCCATTTGCGCCGGCCGCTGGCCAGCGTGCAGTTGAAGGCGCCGCTGCAGCCGGGCAAGATTCTGGGCGTGGGGCGCAATTACGGTGCGCATGCCGCCGAGGTGGGCGGGCCGAAG
>CANFIE010000377.1 GCA_947446625.1 Acetobacteraceae bacterium
CCGGAACTGGCATTCATCACCTCGGCCAGAATGGTCAGGTCCAGATCCAGCTTCGCCCCCATGCGGAAGGCCTCGGCCGCCGCCAGCAGGCCGGCACCGTACACAAAGTTGTTCAGCGCCTTCATGGCGTGCCCGGCGCCCACGCTGCCGCAGCGGATCAGCGCCTCGCCCATGCAGCCCAGCACCGGCTCCACCCGCGCCCAGGCGGCGTCGTCACCACCGAACATGATGGCCAGCGTCCCGGCCTTGGCCTTCACCACGCCGCCCGAGACCGGCGCATCGGCCAGCGCCGCGCCCTTGGCCGCCAGCAGCGGCGCCAGCCGGCGAGTCTCGCCCGGCAGGCTGCTGCCCATATCCACCACCAGTTGGCCCGGCTTCAGCGCCGCCAGCAGCCCGCCAGGGCCTTCCACCACGGCGCTGACAATCTTGCTGTCCGGCAGCATCAGCACAATCAGGTCGGCGCCCGCGGCCACGGCGCCCGGGGTTTCGGCAAACACCACATCGGCGCCGCCCTCAGAAATGGCGGCACGCGCCGCGGCACTGCTGTCACAGGCCAGCAGGGCATGGCCGTGGCGCAGCAGGTTGCGCGCCATGGGCAGGCCCATCATGCCCAGGCCAATAAAGCCAATCCGCGCCATGGCGCATCCTCCGGTTTTCTGCCCCGATGTTTCGCCGGCCCGCACCCTTCTGGCAAGTCACCGCGCCGCGTTCTACCATTGGTAGGTGAAGCAAACTCCCACCTGGGTCGCCGCCCTCGGCGCCACGCTGTTGATGCAGAGCGTCTCCAGCTATCTCAGCCAAACCTTGCCCGTGGTGGCACCCTTGCTCACCGCCAGCGCCGGGCTGCCGGCGGAATCGATTGGCCTGCTGAATGCCGTTGTTGCCGCTGGCAGCGTGGTGGTGCTGCTGTGCGGCGGCCCGCTGCTGGCGCGCTTCGGCCCGGTGCGGGCGCTGCAGGCTGGCGCGCTCGTCTCCGGCCTCGGGCTGCTGCTGGCCATGGCGGGCACGCTGCCGGCGCTGCTGCTCGCCTCCCTCATGCTCGGCGCCGGCTACGGCCCCTCGGCCCCGGCAGGCAGCCGCATCCTGGCCGCCACCGCGCCACCGGGCCGCCGCGCGCTCATCTTCTCGGTCAAGCAATCCGGCGCGCTGCTGGGCGGCGGCGCCTGTGGCCTGCTGGCTCCGCTGGCCGTGGCCATTGGTGGCTGGCCCGCCGCGCTGCTGCTCGGCATGCTCATCGCCGCGCTGGCCGCCTGCGCCATCCAGCCCCTGCGCGCCCGGCTGGATATTGAACGCGACCCTTCCGCCACCATTCGCCTCGCCACCATCTTCGGCCGGCACAACCTGGCCTCGCCGTTCCGCGCCCTGTCGCTCAGCCCGCTGCTCTGGCCGCTCACCTGGCTGGCCACAGCCTTTGCCGTGGTGCAGGGCAGCCTGTTCACCTTCACCGTCTCCTGGCTGGTGGACCAGCGCGGCTTCTCCCTCGCCGCGGCCGGCGGCGCCTTCGCCGTCATGCAGGGCGCGGGCATGGCGGCGCGCATTCTGCTGGCCATGCTGGCGGACCGCACCGGCCGCATCACCCGTAACCTGGTGGTGCAGGCCTTCGCCGCCGCCGCCGCCATGGCCGCGCTGGCGCTGCTGCCGGCCACCGCCGGCCTCACCCCCATCCTCATCCTCTGCGGCATCTGTGGCTTCCTCGGCGCCTCCTGGAACGGCATCACCCTGGCCGAGGTCGCCCGCCTCGTGCCCCCCGCCCGCGTCTCAGACGCCACCAGCGGCTGCACCCTCATCGTGTTCTGCGGCTACACTGTGGGCCCCGCCGCCTTCACCCTGCTGGTCAGCGCCACCGGCAACTGGCCACTGGCCTATCTGCTGGTCGCGGCGCAGCTCACCATCGCCGCGCTCATCGTCGGATTTTCCCTGTTGCGGGCGGGCGGCAAAACTACTTAACCTGCCAAGGTATCTGGCAGGCAGGCATGGCCCTCACCACCACCAATCCGGCATTGCTGCAGGCAGGGTCAGACCGCGCCTTCCGCGTCTTCCTGCATGAATTCCTCGCCTTCGCATCGCGGCTGGAAGCCATCCGCACCGGCTTCGCCACCCGGCTCAAGCTCTCCGGCGCGGCCTACACCACCCTCATCGCCCTGGCGCAGCTGGAACGTGACCAGGCCGAGATCGGCGTCACCGCCCTGGCCGAGCATCTCCACGTCTCCGCCGCCTTCGTCACCACCGAAATCGGCGCCCTCACCCGCCGCCGCCTGGTGCAGAAGCGCCCGCACCCAAGGGATGGCCGCCGCGTCATCCTCGGCCTCACGCCACGCGGCCAGGCGCTGCTGGCCAGCCTGCTGCCGGTGCAGGCGCCGGTGAACAACGCGCTCTTCGCCTCGCTGGATGCCGCCAGCTTCCAGCACCTCGCCGCCCTGCTGCCGCGCCTCATCGCCGATGCCGACCACGCCCTTGCCCTGCTGAAGGAACCCGCCCCATGACCACGCGTCGCTCCGGTGCCGAACACCTTGCCAGCCTGAATGACGGCCGCGCCCTGTATTATCGCGGCGCGTTGGTCACCGACCTCACCCAGCACGTCGCCTTCCGCAACACCGCCGCTTCCGCCGCCGGGCTGTATGATTTCCAGGCCCGGCCCGAGAATGTGGAGAAGATGACCTTCGCCAGCCCCGACACGGGCAAGCGCATCTCCCGCATGTGGGAGTTGCCGGAAAGCTACGAACAACTCACCCGCCGCCGCGCCGCGCTGGAAGCCTGGGCCGAAACCCATTGCGGCTTCCTCGGCCGCGGGCCAGACCACGTCGCCTCCTGCATCGCCGGCATGGCCATGGGCATGCCGGTGTGGGAAGCCTGGGACCGCAAGCGCGCCGGCGTGGTGTGGGACTACTATCGTTATGCCCGCGACAACGATCTCTACCTCACCTATGTCATCATCAACCCGCAGGCCGACCGCGGCAAAGGCACCGCCGAACAGGCCGACGACCTGGTGCTGCGCCTGGTTGATGAAGACGCCGGCGGCATCACCGTGCGTGGTGCGAAGATGCTCGCCACCAGCGCCATCATGGCCAATGAGGTGTTCTGCACCTGCATCCAGCCGCTGCGCCCGGGCGTGGATGAAGCCTACGCCATGTCCTTCGCCATTCCGCTGAACACCAAGGGCGTGAAGACGCTGTCGCGCAAATCCTATGAGGAAGGCGCCACCAGCCAGTTCGACAATCCGCTCAGCAGCCGGTTCGACGAAAACGACGCGGTGATGTGGTTCGAGGATGTGAAAATCCCCTGGGACCGCGTCTTCATCAATCGCGACACCGCCATGTGCGGCGCCCAGTTCCACGGCACGCCCGCGCATGTTTATCAAAACTACCAGTCGCAAATCCGCCTGATGGTGAAGCTGCGCTTCCTCGCCGGCCTGGCGCACAAGGTGGCCGAGATCAACGGCACGCTGGTCTTCCCGCAGGTGCGGGAAATCCTCGGCCAACTCGCCGCCGAAGTTGCCATGGTGGAAGGCATGGTGGCCGGCATGGAAGCCAAGGGCAGCCACCACGGCAAGTACTTCATCCCCGACCGCCATTTGATGTACGCGGCGCAGACCCTGACCCAGCAGCTCTACGCCAAGGTGCTCAACACGCTGCGCGAACTTTCGGGCGGCGGCATGATCATGCTGCCCAGCGGCATCGAGGATTTCGCCAACCCCGAGTTGCGCGACCTCATCGGCAAAACCCAGCGTTCCTCCAGCGCATCGTCGGAGGAACGGGTGAAATTCTTCCGCCTGGCCTGGGACGCGGTGGGCAGCGAATTCGCCAGCCGCCATGCGCAGTACGAAATGTTCTACGCCGGCGCCCCCATGGTGCCCAAGGGCCACTCCTTCCGCACCTATGACTGGGGCCGCGCAACCGGCATGGTGGACCGCGTGCTTTCCGGTTACGCTCTGCCCAACGCCGGCCGAACCAACAAAAAAGCCACCACGGGCCACTCTTAAACGCAGGAGATGCGTGGATGATTTCTGTTGCCCCCTTCCGTCGCTGGGCCCTTGGCCTGGCTGCGGCGCTGTCCATCACCACGGCCCAGGCGCAGCTCTCCGGAGACGCGGTCCGCATCGGCGTGATGAACGACATGACCGGCCTCTTCGCCGACCTTGCCGGCCCTGGCTCGGTGGAAGCGGCGCGCATGGCGGTGGCGGATTTCGGCGGCACCGTGCTGGGCCGCCCCATCGAGGTGATTGCCGGCGACCACCAGAACAAGGCCGATGTCGGCGCTGCCCTGGCCCGCCGCTGGTA
>CANFIE010000378.1 GCA_947446625.1 Acetobacteraceae bacterium
CGGCCACGAAAATCGCGCCATACATCAACCCGCTCTCAAACAGCGACTGCGCAATCAGCACGCGCTGGCCGATGCCATCGGTACTGCCGATGAACATCTCCGCCACCACCACAATCACCAGCGCCAGCGAAACGCCGGAGCGCATGCCCACCAGAATCTGTGGCATCGCCTCCCACAGCATCACGTCGAACAGCACGCGCGCCGGGCTGGCACCCATCACCTTGGCTGCCAGCAGCCGGGTGCGCCGCGCATTCATCACGCCATAGGCGGCGTTGAACAGAATGACGAGCGCAGCGCCAAAAGCCGCCACCGCGATCTTGGTGCCCTCGCCCACGCCGAACAGCACCAGGAACAGCGGAAACAGCGCCGAAGCCGGGGTGGAGCGGAAGAAGTCGATGACGAACTCAAAGGCGCGATAAATCTCCTCCTTCGCGCCCAGCAACAGCCCCAGTGGCACGCCCACGCCACAGGCAATGCCGAAGGCCATGACGGTGCGGCTCAGCGTGCGCAGCAGGTCATGCAGCAGCGGCCCATTGGCAAAGGCCCCCCAGGTATCAACGAAAGTCTCCAGCGGCGAAGGCAACAGCACCGGGTCCGCCAGGCGCAGCAGCACCGCCAGCCACCAGAAGGCAATGAAGCCCAGCGCCCCATAAACCGGCCTCATACGCCCGCCACCGCCCGGCTGAAGGTCTCCAGGCAACGCGCCTTGATGGCAACAAAGGCCGGGCTGGAAAGCGTTGCCGCCTCACGCGGCCAGGGCAGGTCCACGGTCACGTCATCGGCCACGGTGGTAGGGCGCCGCGTCAGCATCAGCATGCGGTCGGCCAGCACAATACTCTCCTCCAGGTCATGGCTGACCAGAATGGCCGTGGTGCGCCGCGCCTTCAGCACCTGCTGCAACAGCGACCGCAGGCCGAGCGTCGTTTCGAAATCCAGCGCCGAGAATGGCTCATCCAAAAACAGCACCTCGGGTTCCACCGCCAGCGCCCGCATGATGGAAACCAGCTGCTGCTGCCCACCGCTCAACGAATAAGGATAGGCGTTGAGGTCGAAGCGCACGCGGAAATCGCCTACTAGCGCTTCCACCCGGCGCTCAATCTCGGCCCGCTTCAGCCCCATGCGGCGCAGCGGGTAGCGAATATTCTCCACCGCCCGGCGCCAGGGAAACAGCGCCTCGCGGTAGTTCTGGAACACATAGCCGACGCGAACTTCCTCGACGGTGCGGCCATCATACAGAATCTCGCCACCATCAACCGGCATCAGCCCGGCGGCCATGTTGATGAAGGTGGACTTGCCACAGCCATTCGGCCCGAACACCGAGAGGATGTCGCCACGCTTCACATCCAGCGAGAAGCCATCATACACTGGCACCCCGCCGAACGCCTTCTTCAGACCGCGCACTGAAAGCGCGGCCTGTCGCGGGGAAATGCCGCTCAAGGTGCCCGCAGCAACTGCGCGGTGGTAATGCGCTGCCGCACCACGCCCTGGCTCACCGCAATGTCGATGAACTTCTGCAGGTCGGCCAGCATCTGGTCGGTCATTTCGCCGGCCAGGGTGAAGCGCTGCAACGGCATGGTGCCGGCCAATTCGGCAGGCGTGTTCAAATGGCTGGTCAGCACCTGGCGAGTGGTGGGGTCGGTACGAATGGCGTGCACCGCCTTGGCCCAGGCCGCGGCATAGCGCTTGGCCACATCAAACCGCGTATCCAGGAAGCGGCCCGAGAACCCCGCGCCCGACGCGAAGGCGAAAGCTTCCTTGCGGCCCAGCATATGCGTGGCAATCACGCCCGCTTCCAGCCGCTGCATGGCGCCGGCGCGCACGCCAATGGTGGCCACCGGCTCCAGCGTATAGGCGGCCTCGAACTGGCCGGACCGCATGGCGCCGATATGCTGGCCCATGGGCTGTTCCACCAGCGTGTAGTCGCGGTTTTCCTGCAGCCCCACCGCCGCCAGCGCACCGCGCGCACCGGCCAGGTTGCCCGGCCCAGGCGCCGAGATGATGCGCGCACCCTTGAGGTCAGTCAGCGAGGTCGCGCTGCTGCCGGGGCGCACGACGAATTGCTCCATCTGGTATTCGGCGTTCTGGCCGTTGATGGAAAAGAACAGCACCGAATTTGCCCGGCGGCTGTTGATGTTCGCCGCTTCCAGCGTCACCAGGTTGGTGCAGGCCTCGGCATCGCCGGCCACCAGCGCTTGCACAATCAGCGGATGTGTCGCCAGCGGGCTGCCCTGCGGCTCCACGCCAACTTCCGCGAAGTAGCCCCGCGTCATAGCCACCCAGAAGGGCAGGGTGGAGGCGGCATCGAAGGTCGCGACCTTCACAATATCGGCGGCCCGTGCGGTGCCAATCACGAAGGGCGCGGCAAGGCCACCCAGCAGCAGGGCGCGACGATTCATCAGGCAAGCTCCGGATAGGTTGTGGCGTTGAAGAAGCTGCTGCCGGCCACGTAGCGGCGGCCATCGCTCATGTCGGGGGAGGCGCCATCTTCGCAGCTGCCATCGAAGGTCAACTCCAGCTGCACGCCAGAGGGGTCATACACAAACAGCTGCCAGAGCGTGGTGCCGGGCACCAGGAATTCGCGCCAGTCCAGCCCCGCTTCCTTGAAGCGCGCCACATACGCATGGTAGCCGCGGCAGGCGATGGAGACGTGGTCGATGGCGGCGGTGCCAACCGGCGTCACGCCCTCCGGCCCCAGCGCCGGGCCACCGGCGTAGATGTGCATGATGGCCTGGCCACCAGGCAGCGGCACGCCGAGCCATGCGCCAGGGTAGCCGAAGTCGGGTCGGAATACCGACACCAGGCCCAGCACCTTGGTATAGAAGGCCACCGTGGCGGCCAGGTTGTTGGTCTTGATCGCGACATGGAACAGGCCGGCGACCATGGGGGCGGTCTTTGTCTCGTGCATGGCTGGGGTAAAGCAAACCCCGCGCCAACTGCCGCAGCGTGCCGCCATACCCTGGCGATGCCCGCGCCGCGCCGCCACATTGGCCAATCAAGCAGCATTCCCCGTCGCGCTTGCCTGCGCCACGGGCTGTCCACCAAGCCAATGCGCCACGGCAATGGTATCGCCCTCAGCCCGCCACCGCCTCGCTGGCCAGGAAAGCATCGGCCTCCGCCAGGCAGGCCTGTTGCCGCGCTGGGCTCCAGCCTTCCAAAGTGCGGTAAGGCATGGCCAGGCGCGGGTTGCCCCGCAACCGCTCGCGGTTGCGCAGCAAAAACGCCCAGTACAGGTAGTTGAACGGGCAGGCCCCGGCGCCGGTCTTCTTGGCCACGTCAAAAGCGCAGTCGCGGCAGAAATCCGACATCCGGTCGATATAGGCCCCCGAGGCGGCATAGGGCTTCGACGCCATGCGCCCGCCATCGGCAAACACCGCCATGCCCAGGGTGTTGGGCATCTCCACCCATTCCAGCGCGTCGGCGTAAACCGCCAGGTACCAGCGCTCAATCTCGCCCGGCGCCACGCCGGCCAGCAGCCCGAAGTTACCGGTCAGCATCAAGCGCTGGATATGGTGCGAATAGGCATGCGCCTGCGTGCTGGCTATCGCTTCGCGCAGGCAGCGCATGCGGGTCTTGCCGGTCCAGTAAAACGCTGGCAGCGGCCGATGCGCTTCCAGCGCGTTGCTCTCGGCATAGTCGGGCATCAGCGTCCAGTAGATGCCGCGCACATATTCCCGCCAGCCCAGCACCTGGCGAATGAAGCCCTCTACCGCGTTCAACGGCGCTGCCCCTGCAAGCCAGGCGGCTTCGGCAGCGGCACACACCTCGCGCGGCAATAGCAGGCCCAGGTTCAGCGCCGGCGCCAGCAGTGCATGATGCAGAAAGGCCTCGCCCGCCTGCATCGCATCCTGGTAGTCGCCAAAGCGCGGCAACGCATGGGTGATGAAATCCGCCAGCGCCGCCAGCGCATCCTCTCGCGTCACCGGCCAGGCAAAGCCTGCCAAATCCCCGAAATTCCCACCAAACCGCGCCGCCACCAGCGCCATCACTTCCCGCGTCACGGCATCAGGCGGAAACCTGCGCCGCACTGGCAAGGCCAAGCCGGGTGGCAGGCGCTTGCGGTTCTCGGCATCGTAATTCCAGGCGCCGCCCACCGGCTCACCATCGGCCATCAGCACCGCATGCTCGCGCCGCATCTCGCGGTAGAAATGCTCCATTCGCCAGCCGCGCCGCCCCTTGGCCCAGGCAGCGAACCGCGCACGCGAGGCGAAGAAGCGATCATCGGCCCTGATCTCCACCGGCAGGCCGAAGCGCTCGGCCCAGCCCTCGGCCA
>CANFIE010000379.1 GCA_947446625.1 Acetobacteraceae bacterium
GCCGCGATTGTGGCCGGGCTGCTGGCCAATACCAGCCCCGAAGGCGTGGCGGCGGCGCTGATCAAGGTGCTGCGCGGCCCGCTGCCGGCGCCCGAGGAGATTGCCGAGGAACGCTCCAACCGCGTGGAGCGGCCGGATTACCGCACCGGGCCGGGCACCGACCAGCGCGCCATGCGCGATGGCCCGCGTGGCCCGGGTGAGGAAGGCGTTTGGTTCCACATGGATGTGGGCCGCGAGGGCAATGCCGACCCGCGTTGGCTGCTGCCGTTCCTGTGCCGGCGCGGGCATGTGACCCGCTCGGAGATTGGCCGCATCCGGATTCTGGACAGCGAGACCCAGTTTGAGGTGGCGCCCTATGCCGCCGCCCGCTTTGCCGCCGCGGCCCGCAAGGCCACCGGTGAGAATGCCGAGATCAGGGTCGAGCCGATGGGCCCGGTGCCGCGTGAGCCGCGCGAGGCCCGGCCGCCGAGCGGCCCGCGTGGGCCTGGCCTGGCCCGCCCGGCGCCGCGGGGGAAACCGCCGCGCAAATGACCGCCACCGCCTCCCGGCAGGCCTGGATGATCCTGGTGGGGGGCTTCCTGGCCTTCACCGTCAGCGCCAGCCTGATGCACGCCTATACGGTGTTTCTGCTGGCCTTCATTGACGAGTTCCACTGGAGCCGGGCGGAAAGCAGCCTGGCCTATTCGGTGGGGCAGTTGGTGGGGGGCGCGAGTTCGCCGCTGGTGGGCGGGTTGGTGGACAAGCTTGGTTCCCGCCGCATGGTGCTGATGGGCGGTTGCCTGTTGACCGCCGGGCTGCTGGGCAGCGCCTTTTCCACCGCGCTGTGGCAGGTGGTGGTGCTGTACGGCGTGGTGATGACGGTGGGCGCCAACTGCATCGGCATGGTGGTGTTCGTGCCGTTGATCTCGCGGCTGTTCACCGCCCGGCGCGGGCTGGCCATTTCCATTCTGCAGTCGGCCAATGGCATGGGGCGGGCCATTTCCGCCCCGGTGGCGCAGGTGATGGTGAACGGCCTGGGTTGGCGCGGCGCCTACCTGCTGGAAGCCGGCATCATGGCCGTGCTGGTGCTGCCGCTCTCCGCCATGTTCCGCAAGGCCGAGCAGGCGCCGCTGGAAACCCGTGCCGCTGGCGCCGCACCCGTGGTGCCGGTGCGGAGTTGGACGCTGCGCGAGGCGGCGCGGACGCCGCAATTCTGGCTGCTGTTCCTGGTGTACATGCTCACCAGCATCGGCACCTTCCTGGTTTCGCTGCACCAGTTGGCCTTTGTGGTCGACCAGGGCTTCGACTCGCTCTACGCCGCCAGCGTGTTGGGCATGGGGAGCTTTCTGGCGTTGCCGGGGGTGATCCTGACCGGCAGCATCTCGGATTATATCGGGCGGGAAAGGGCGGCGATCCTCGCCTATGCCATTTCCATCTTCGGCGTGGGCTTTGCGCTGCTGATGAGCAACGCCGACCAGCACGCGCTGCTGTGGCTGCATGCCTGCTTCTTCGGGCTGACCTGGGGCGCGCGTGGCCCGGCGGTTACGGCGAAGACGGCGGATTTGTTCCCTGGGCCTCGGCTCGGCACCATTCTGGGTGTCATCACCATTGGCTCGGGCCTGGGGGCGGGGATTGGCTCCTGGGCGGCGGGGTTTCTGTTTGACCTGGCGGGGGATTACCGGCTGGCCTTCTGGCTTTCCATTGCCGCCTATGCCGGCGGCGCGGTGGGCTTCTGGGCGCTGGGGCGCAAGCGCGCTGAGCCGGTGAATGCCTGATTCCGGCGCGGGCGGGGATGCGGTAACGTAAACGCCTGCTGTTTGGCTTTGCAGAATGGTGAAGGACTTCCTCGGCTGGTGGGGGCGTAACCTGCGCTTGGCGCTGGGTGGCGGGGCTGTGCCCGGGGCTGCTGGTGCCGCGCCGGCGCTGCTGCTGGCGGCGGCTGGGGCCGGGCTGGTTGAGGTGGCGCTGCGCCGGGGTGGCGTGGTGCAGGTTCTGGGCCGGTTTGGCGCCGATGCCGCTGGGCGGGCGGCGCTGACCGCCGCGCTGGGCGGGCGGGCGGTGCCGGGCCAGGTGGTGCTGTGCGCCGCGCCGGGGGCGTTGCTGGAACGCCCGTTGGAATTGCCGTTGGCCGCCGAAGGCTCGCTGCGCGACGTGCTGCGGTTTGAGATTGAGCGGCTGACGCCGTTCAGCGCCGCCGAGGTGGCGTGGCATTGGCGCGTGGAGCGGCGCGACAAGGCGCGGGGCAAGCTGGGGTTGGTGCTGGGCGTGGTGCCGCTGGCGGCGGTGGCGCCGTTGCGAGTGGCGACAGAAGCGATGGGCCTGGAGCCGGTTGCGCTGGAAGTGCCGGGCGCCGATGGCGTGCCGCGCCGGCTGGCGTTGACCGAGGCTGAAGTCGCGGCGCCCCGGGCTCGGCGGGCGCTGGCCTGGGGCTGTGCGGCGCTGGCGCTGCTGGCCGTGGCGCTGCCCTTTGTGCGGCAATGGCAGGCGGAAGCGGCACTGGATGCTCGGCTGGCCGAGTTGCGGGCGCCGATGGCGGAGGTGGAGGCGCTGCGGCGGCGGCTGGCCCAGGGCAGTGCCAGCGCCGATGTGATTGCGCGCGAAAGGCTGCGGCTGGGCAGCCTGTTGCAGCCCCTGGCGGTGCTGACCGAGACGCTGCCGGATGACAGTTTTCTGGTGGAACTCAGCCTGACCGGTGGGCAGGTGCTGATGAGCGGGCAGTCGTCCGCCGCGGCCCGGTTGCTGGGGGCGCTGGCGGCGGCGCCGGGGCTGCGCAACCCGGCCTTCGTGGCGCCGGTGCGGCGCACCGAGGATGGCCGGGCGGACCTGTTTTCGCTGCGGGTGGAGTGGGCGCCATGAGCCTGCCGGAAGGCCGCGCCGGGCAAGGGCTGGCGCTGGGGTTGCTCGGCCTGGTGCTGCTGGCGACATGGCTGGGCCTGGGCGGGCCGCTGCTGGAAGCGCATGCCGAGCGTGCCGCCGTGCTGGAGCGCAAGGCGCTGGTGGCGGCGCGGATGCAGGCGCTGGTGGCCAGCCTGCCGGCGCTGCAGGCCAGCGCGGCGGCTCTGCCGGCGGGCCAGGGCCAGGCCGGGCTGTTGGGCGGCGCCAGCGACGCGCTGGCCGGCGCCACGCTGCAAGGCATGGTGCAGGAATTGGCGGCGCGCAGCGGTGGCGTGAGCCTGGAAAGCCTGGAGGCGCTGCCGGCCGAGGAGATGGGCGGGTATCGGCGCATTGGGCTGCGGGTGGCGGGCAAGGCGCCTTGGCCCAACCTGTTGCGGCTGCTGCAACTGGTGGATGCGACGTCTCCGGGCCTGCTGGTGGATGCGCTGAGCCTGCGCGGGCCGCCGCCACAGCGCGGGCTGGTGGGGGTGCCGGTGGAGGTAAGCTTTGCCGTGTATGGCTTCCGCGAGGCGACGCCATGAGGTTGCTGGGCGGGGTGGCACTGGGCCTGGGTGCGGTGGTGCTGGCTGAGTGGCTGTGGCTGGGCGGGCCAGAGGAGGCCCCTGCCCTGCCCACCGCCGCGCTGGCCGCTGCCAGCGCCGCCACCGAGCCGCAGGATGCCGCCGGGCGGGCCGCGCTATGGGCCAGCATTGCCGCCAACCGGCCGCTATTGGCGCCGGACCGGCGGGCACCGGCCGCGCCAGGGGGTGGCGAGGCCGGCGAGGTGCGGTTGATGGGGATCATGACCGGGCCGTTCGGCAATCGGGCAATTTTCGCGGTGTCGGCGGGTGGCAAGCCCGTGGTGCTGGAAGCTGGGGGACGCGTGGGCATTTTTCTGGTTGAGCGGATTGCGGCGGATGGCGTGGCGGTGCTGGGGCCGCGTGGCGCCGAGACGCTGCGACCGAGCTATGCCTCGGGGCTGGTGGCGGGTGGTGGTGGCGTGCCGCGCCCGCCCGTGCCGCAGCCGGCCACGCCCACCGGGCCTGGTGGCGCGCCAGTGCCGCCCTGGATGCTGCCGGGACGGCCGGCGGGGACTCAGCGCCGGGTGAGGCGGTTGCGGTTGCCGGTGCTGGCGCTGCTGGCCGGGCTGCCGCTGGCCGGGTGCTTCATGCCTTCGCCGCGCACCGAAGTACCGGTGGCGCCCGAGCAGGTGACGAATTTGCAGGGCAATGCCGGGCTGGGCCGGGTGAGCGGTCAGCTGCCCCGGGTGGAGCGGGTGGCGCCGCCGAGTGCCTCGCTGGGGGCGGGCGGGCCGCTGCCGGCGGCGCGGGCCGGGGCCGAGGGCGGTGCCGCCGACATGGCGCTGGACTTCGCCGATGCCGACCTGCGGACCATTGTGGCCCAGGTGCTGGGGAC
>CANFIE010000380.1 GCA_947446625.1 Acetobacteraceae bacterium
AGGGTTTTGCCCGGCACATGCTGGCCGGCGGCCAGCACCATGGGCAGCGTGGCGACCAGGGAAATGGGCGCGTGGTCGCGCCGTGTGTCAAAGCGCAGGTTGCGGTACAGCCCGGCATTCAGCACGGCGGCCGAGAGGGTGTAGAGGCCGAAGGTGTGGCCATCCGGCGTGGCGTTCACCAGCATTTCGCTGGCCACCGTGCCGCCGGCACCGGGGCGGTTTTCAATGATGACCTGCCGGCCCAGCGCCTCGCTCATGCCCGGGGCGATGATGCGGGCGATGACATCGGTGCTGCCGCCGGGGGCGAAGGGCACCACCATGCGCAGATTCTGGCGCGGGAAATCCTGCTGCGCCAGGGCGGGGGTGGCGAGCGGGGCCAGCAGCAGGGTGCGACGCAGGATCACGCTTGCAGGGCCTTGTTGAGACCTTCGGTCCAGGCGGTGGCGGCGGCGAGGAGAAAACCGATATCGGTTTGCGTGGTAAGGAAGCGGGCGCCGCGCTTGATGATCTCGGCCTGGCCCTGGACATTGCGGTTGCCGCCGCAGCCCGGCGCGATGCCATTGGCGTGGCAGGCGGCAAAGATGCGGTCCACGGCGGCGGTCAGCTCGGGGTCGCCATATTGGCCGGGCTTCCCCATGTTGGTCAGCAGGTCGTTCATGCCGATATGGATGACATCGATGCCGGGGACGGCGGCGATTTTCTCGATGTTGGCGACGCCTTCGGGGCTTTCGATCATGCAGACCACAAGGGTTGCCTCGTTCAACGCCGGAGCCGAGACCGGGACCGGCGTGGGCTTGAAGTTGAAGTGCGGGTAGCCACCGGTGACGCTGCGCTTGCCGAGCGGGCCGAAGCGGGTGACGTTGACGCAGTGCCGCGCTTCCTCGGCGGTGTTGACGTCTGGGAAGACGATGCCGGTGACGCCGTTGTCGAGCAGCAGGGGTACGTCCTGGTCGTAAACGCCGCGCACGCGGGCCACCGGGGCGATGCCGATTTCCATGGCGGTTTGCGCCATGAATCCGATGGTTTCCAGGTTGAAGATGCTGTGCTGCACGTCGATGAAGATGAAGTCATGGCCGCTGGCCTTGGCGATGCGGGCAACATCGGGCGAGCGCGAGAGCCGCACGCCCATGCCCAGCGCGGCGCCGCCGGCCTTGATTTTGGCTTTTACCGGGTTGATCAGGGCTGACATGGCTTCCTCCGCGGGCTTTGACGGGATGCTACACCGGGGTGGTTTCTTGTGAAACCATCCGCATGCCGCTATCTGATGGGCGGATAGAATGGGAGGCGCTGCAATGTCCGGTTTCGCCAGTACGAATGACATGGCCGACAAGATCATCAGCTTTGATGAGCTTGGCCCGGGGCTGTACGGCTACACCGCCGAGGGCGACCCGAATTCCGGCATTGTGATTGGTGACCACGGCGTGCTGGTGGTGGATGCCCAGGCCACGCCGATCATGGCGCAGGACATCATCGCCCGGGTGAAGACGGTGACGGACAAGCCGATTACCCATGTGGTGCTGACGCATTACCACGCGGTGCGGGTGCTGGGCGCCTCGGGCTATCCCGGCGCGCAGGTGATTTGTTCCGACGTGACGCGCGACATGATTGTGGAGCGCGGCCAGCAGGACATGGACAGCGAGATTGGCCGCTTCCCCCGGCTGTTTCGCGGCAAGGAAAGCGTGCCGGGGCTGACTTGGCCGCACCTGACCTTCCACAAGAAGATGACGCTGTGGATGGGCAAGCGGGAAGTGCAGATCATCCATGTGGGCCGCAGCCATACGGCGGGCGATACGGTGGTGTGGCTGCCCAAGGAGAAAGTCTGCTTCTCGGGTGATATCGTGGAGTTCGGCGCCACGCCCTATTGCGGCGACGCGCACTTCACTGATTGGCCCGCCACGCTGGCGGCGGTGGGCGCGCTGGGGGCGGAGAAGCTGGTGCCCGGGCGCGGCCGCAGCCTGATGAACCCGGCCGATGTGGCCGAGGGGCTGCGCGGTACGGCGGCCTTCACCAGTGACCTGTTTGGCATTTGCAAGCGTGCCGTGGCGCGGGGCGCCGGGTTGAAGGAAACCTATGACGAGGCGATGCAGGAGATGCGGCCCAAATACGGCAGCTGGGTGATCTTCGAGCATTGCATGCCGTTCAATGTCAGCCGCGCCTATGACGAGGCGAAGGGGCTGGACCGGCCGCGGATTTGGACCGCCGAGCGCGATGTGGAGATGTGGCGGCTGCTGGAACACGGAACCACGATGAAGCCGGCCGAAGCGAATCCGTGACCGAGGCGCTGGAGCTGGGGCGCTTCCTGCCCTACCGGCTTTCGGTGACGGCGGAATGCATCAGCCGGGTTTTCGCGGAACGCTATGAGAGCCGGTTCGGCCTGAGCATTCCGGAATGGCGGGTGATGGCGGTGCTGGGCGAGGCCGGGGAGCGGCCCACCCAGGCCGTGATCGAGGCCACGGAAATGGACCGGGTGAAGGTGAGCCGGGCGGTTACTCGCCTGGTGGACAAGGGCCTGGTGGCGCGGCGCACCGCGCCCGAGGATTTGCGCAGCCAGTTGCTGACGCTGACCCGCAAGGGCCAGGCGCTGTATCGGCAGATTGTGCCACTGGCGCGGGCGCTGCAGGCCGAGCTGACCCAGGGGCTGACGCCGGCGGAAATGGCGCTGCTGGACCGCATGCTGGCCGGGCTGCATGCACGGGCGCGGGGGCTGGCGGCGGGCTGAGATTGTCGGCGGCGGCGGAGCGCTGCATGCTGGGCGCATGAGCACTGAAGCCGCCCCCCTGCTGCCCCACGCCACCCGCGACCTGGCCCGCTTTGCCGCCGGATTGCGCTTTGAGGATTTGCCTCGTGCCGTGGTGGACCACGCCCGGCTATGCCTGCTGGACGGCATTGGCGTGTGCCTGCACGGCGCCACCCTGCCCTGGACCCGGCTGCTGCATCAGGTGGTGCTGGCCGAAGGCGCAACGCCGGCGGTGAGCCTGTGGGGCACTGGCGCCAAGGGAAGCTGGGCACAGGCGGCGCTGGCCAATGGCACGGCGGGGCATGCGTTTGAGATGGACGATATCCACAAGGAAAGCGTGCTGCACCCGAACAGCCTGACCAGCCCGATTGCGCTGGGTTTTTGTGAGCAACGCGGCGCGACCGGCAAGCAGATGCTGGCGGCGATTGTGGCCGGCTATGAATGCGGCACACGGGTGGGCAATGCGGCGACGACGGCGCTGTTCCTGAACGGGTTTCACCCGCAAGGCACCAGCGGCACCATTGTGGCGGCGGCCACGGCCGGCCTGCTGCTGGGGCTGGATGCGGCGCAGATGCAGAACGCCTTTGGCATTGCCGGCAGTTGCGCGGCGGGGCTGATGGCGGCGCAGGAAGGCGCCATGGTGAAGCGGCTGCATGCCGGGCGGGCCGGCGAAAGCGGCGTGCGCGCGGCGGAGCTGGCGGCGCGGGGCTTTACGGGCATCAGCGATATTTTTGAGGCGCCTTATGGCGGGTTTCTGTCGTCTCTGGCGCGCACGCCGAAGCCGGAGAAGCTGACGGCGGGGCTGGGCAGCGTGTGGGAGACGGCGAATACCGGCTTCAAGATGTACCCGACCGTGACCAGCATTCACGCCGCGCTGGACAGCCTGCGCCAGGTGATGCGCGAGGCCGGGTTGAAGGCTGAGGATATCGAGAGGATTGAGGTGGGCATTGGGCACATGACCTTTGTGCACTGCGCCTGGACCTATAAGCCGGCGGGGATTACCGCCGCGCAGATGAACCTGTTCTACGGGCTGGCGGTAACCGCACTGCAAGGCGAGGTGACGGCGGCGGCGTTTACCGAGGACAAGCTGGCGGCGCCGGAGATCATGGCGATGATCGGCCGGATCAGCGCGCATGAGGATGCCGAGTTGGAAGCGATGGGCCCGGCCTTCCGCCATGCCGCGCGGCTGGTGGTGCGCACGCGGGATGGCCGGATGCTGCGGCATGAGGAGTTGCATCGGCGCGCCAGCCCGGAGAACCCGGTGACCGAGGCCGAGGTGGAGGCGAAGTTCCGCGGCAACCTGGATGGCATACTCAGCCGCGACGAGCAGGATGTGGTGGTGCGGGCGGTGGAGAAGTTCGAGACGCTGACTGATTTCGCGCCGCTGCTGGCGGTGCTGGGGCGGCAGCGGTGAGCAGCCTGGCGGGCAAGCGCGCCCTGGTGACGGGCGCGGCCGGCGGGCTGGGCCGGGCGATCAGCGCCGCGCTGGCGGCCGAGGGCGCCAGCGTGCTGATGACC
>CANFIE010000381.1 GCA_947446625.1 Acetobacteraceae bacterium
GGCCACCGGCCATGGGCTGCTGCTGGCCATTCTGGCCTATGTGCTGCTGAAGGTGCTGCATGAACTCGGCCATGGCCTGGTGGCCAAGTCCTATGGGCTGCGGCTGAAAAGCGTTGGCATCGCCGTCATGGTGTTCTGCCCCATGTTCTACACCGACACGACCGAGGCCTGGCGCCTGCCCGACCGCGCCAAGCGCCTGCGCATCGGCGCCGCCGGCATTGCGGCCGAGGCGCTGATCGCCTGCTGGGCGCTGCTGGCCTGGAACTTCCTGCCCGATGGCCTGGCCCGCTCGGTGGCCTTTATCTGGGCCACCACCGCCTGGATGCTGACGCTAATGGTGAATGCCAGCCCCTTCATGCGGTTTGACGGCTACTACCTGCTGGCCGACTGGCTGGACGAGCCGAACCTGCAGGAACAATCCTTCGCCCTGGGCCGCTGGCAGTTGCGCCGGCTGGTGCTGGGCTATCGCGGCCCGGCGCCCTTCACCCTGCCGCCGCGCCGTCAGGCCGGGCTCATTCTCTATGCCTGGGTCACCTGGTGCTGGCGGGCGCTGCTGTTCCTCGGCATCGCCGCGCTGGTCTATCACACCACCTTCAAGCTGCTCGGCCTGCTGCTGGCGGCGGTGGAGGTGGGCTGGTTCCTGGCCCGGCCTGTCGCCAATGAAATGCGGGCCTGGCGCGAACTCCCACGCAGCCAGTTGCGACCCTGGCGCATGGCGCTGTCCGCCCTGCTCCTGGGCGGCGTGGTCTTCGCCCTGGCGCTGCCCTGGCGCCAGCAGGTGGCGGCCCCGGCCATTCTGGGCGCCCAGCAACGCGCCGAAGTCCTGGCCCCCGAGGCCGGACGCTTCCAGGGCTTTCTGGCCCGGCGCGGCGAATGGGTGGCGGCCGGCGCCCCCCTGGCCCGGCTGGAAGCGCCCGACCTGGCCTACCGGCTGGAACAGGCCCGGCTGCGCCTGGCGGTGCTGGACTGGCAGGCCATGAACCTGGGCCAGCAGCGCGAAACCGTGGCCCGCGCCCAATTGGCTGAATCCGAGTTGGAAACCACCCGCGCCGAAATCGCGGTGCTGATCGCCCAGCAGGCCGCGCTGCTGGTGCGCGCCCCCTTCGCCGGCCGCCTGCTGGAAACCCAGCCGGACCTGACGCCAGGCGACTGGGTGCCGCGCAGCGACCCCCTGGCCTATATGCTGGCCCCGGGCGAACTGGTGGTGGACGCCTATGTGCCGGAGGCCGAACTGTCCCGCCTCCGCCCCAACCAGCCCGCCTGGTTCATCCCCCACAACCCGGACCTGCCCCGCCTGCCGCTGCGGCTTGAGAGCATTGCCGAGGTGGCGGTGGCCGAGATCCGCGAGCCAGAGGTGGCGGCCTTTGGCGCCGGCGCCCTGCTGGTGCGGCAGCAGCCCGGCCAGCCGCTGCAACCGCTGGAAGCCGTGTACCCGCTGCGCCTGCGGCTGGAAGCGCCGCCCACCCTGGCGCTGCACCGGCTGGAACCTGGTGAGGTGCTGATCGAGGCCGAGGCCGCCAGTCTGCTGCTGCGCGCCTGGCGCCGCGTCTTTGGCGTGCTGGTGCGCGAATCCGGCTTCTGAGCCTGATGGCCGCGCCCTGATGGGCACAGATTGGCGCGGAACTTGCTGCACTCCCGGAACCAAGCTCATTCCAGGGGTATCGCAGCATGAATCGTCGCCAATTCGTGCAGGCTGGCGCCGCCGCGCTCATGGCACCCGCATTGGTGCGGGCGCAGGCAATCAGCACGCTGAAATTTGTGCCCTACGCCGACCTCGCCTTGCTCGACCCGCTGGTGGCGAGCTTCATGACCCGCAACCACGCGATGACGGTGTACGACACGCTCTTCGCCCTGGATGAACAGGGCGAGGCCCAGCCACAATTGCTGGAAGGCTTCACCACCGAACAGGAAGGCAGGCTGTGGCGCCTGACCCTGCGCCAAGGCCCGCGCTTTCATGATGGCACGCCGGTGCTGGCGCGGGACTGCGTGGCCAGCCTGCGGCGCTGGGCCATCCGAGACAGCTTCGGCGCCTCGCTGATGGCCGCCACCGAGGAACTTTCCGCGCCATCGGACCGCGTCATCCAATTCCGCCTCAAGCGCCCCTTCCCGCTGCTGCCCCAGGCGCTGGCCAAGCCCACCAACCTGATGGCCGCCATCATGCCGGAACGCCTGGCGCTGACGCCCGCGACCACGCCCCTGCCCGAGACCGTGGGCAGCGGCCCCTTCCGCTTCCTGGCCAATGAACGCGTGCCCGGCGCCCGCAACGCCTATGCGCGGTTTGAAGGCTATGTCCCCCGCCCCAACGGCACGCCCAGCTTCGCCGCCGGCCCGCGCATCGCGCATTTCGAGCGGGTGGAATGGCACACCATGCCAGACCCGGCGACGCAGACCGCGGCGCTGCAGGCCGGCGAGGTGGATTGGGTGGACCAGCCGCTGATGGACCTGATGCCCAGGCTGCGGCGCGACCGCAACCTGGCCTTCAAGGTCATCGAGACCACCGGCCTGTTCGGCTACATGCGCTTCAACTGCCTATACCCCCCCTTCGACAAACCCGCGGTGCGCCGCGTGCTGCTCAAATCGGTGCGGCAGCAGGAATACATGACCGGCGTGGTGGGGCCGGAGACAACCGCGGCCAATACCCGCATCGGCTGCTTCACCCCCGGCATGCCCTCGGCCACCGAGGCCGGGCTGGAAGTGATGCAAGGCCCGCTGGACTACGCCGCACTGAAGCGCGAACTGGCCGAGGCCGGCTATAATGGCGAGAAGGTCATCCTGCTCGCCTCCACCGATGTGCCGCGCATCAACGCCATCTGCGAAGTGGCCGGCGCCGCCTGCCGCGCCCTGGGGCTCAACCTGGACTATGTGCAGACCGACTGGGGCACCGTGACGCAGCGCATCCCCAGCCGCGCCGTGCCAGGCCAGGGTGGCTGGAACCTGTTCCTGGCCTATTCCGGCGGCTATGATTTCTCCAGCCCCGCCACCCACAACCAGTTGCGCGGCCACGGCATCAACGCTTTCAGCGGCTGGCCCACGGCGCCCAGGCTGGAAGCGATTCGCGACGCCTGGCTGGCCGAACCCGACGAAGCCAAGCGGAAGGCACTGGCGCGTGACATGCAGTTGCAAGCCTGGGAGGAAGCGACCTATGCCCCGGTGGGTGCCTATTACCAGCCCGCCGCCTACCGCAAGGAACTCACCGGCCTGCTGACCGGCCTGCCGCTGATGTGGAACGTGAAACGCGGCTGAGGCTCAGCGGGCGGCGGCCCCCAGCGCCCACATGCCGGCGCAATGCGCGCTGAACCGGGCGGGGGCCAGCGTGCCGACGCTGCCGATCAGCGTTTCGCGCAGCGCCTTCACGCTGGCTGGCATTCCACGCTGCGATTACGCCCACTCCACCCGCTTCACGCCGCGCTGCCAGCCAAACGCCAACTGCGCAATTCCCGGGGCTTCCGCCCGGCACGCCGCTGCGTCCACACTGGCGGCGCCCGAGCAATATCCATTCTGATGAAATCATCAGAATGGATTTTCTGTTCTATTTTCAAATAGTTATAGAGAACAAAATGCGCCCAACAGGGCGCATAGTGCCCTAAATCGTTTTATCGGGAGACTGCTTCACCGCGCCGGCGATTCCGCCTGCGCGGATCAGGCTCCAGGCAGGAACCGTCATGGAAGTCGCCGTCTTCAGCACCAAGGCCTTCGACCGCCAGTTCCTGGAACCCGCCGCCCAGGGCCTGCACAACCTCCGCTTCCTGGAAGCCCGCCTCACCCCGGCCACCGCCATGCTGGCCCAGGGCGCCCAGGCCGTCTGCGCCTTCGTGAATGACCAGGTGGACGCCGCCGTGCTGGCCAGTTTCAAGGCCAGCGGCGTGCGCCTCGTCGCCCTGCGCTCGGCCGGATACAATAATGTGGACCTCAAGGCAGCGCGGCGGCTCGGCATCGCCGTCGCCCATGTCCCGGCCTATTCGCCCGACGCGGTGGCCGAGCACGCGCTGGCCATGATCCTGGCGCTCAACCGCAACATCCACCGCGCCTGGGTGCGGGTGCGGGAAGGCAATTTCGAATTGCAGGGCCTGCTCGGCTTCAACATGCGCGGCCGCTGCGTCGGCATCATCGGCACCGGCCGCATTGGCGCTGCCATGGCCCGCCTTATGCTCGGCATGGGCTGCAAGGTGGTAGCGCATGACCCCGTGCCGGACCCAACGCTGGCCATTTCCTACCTGCCCCTGCCAGAGGTGCTGGCCATGGCCGATATCCTCAC
>CANFIE010000382.1 GCA_947446625.1 Acetobacteraceae bacterium
AACGCGCCCGCACCATGGAAGTGCGCATTGGCCCGCCCAACAGCCGCCGCACCCTGTTGGCCCGCATTGGTGTGGAATGGCTGGGCGAGCGCCAGGTGGACGGCTTCGTGCTGACCTTTGACGACATCACCGCCCTGCTCACCGCCCAGCGCCAGGCCGCCTGGGCCGATGTGGCCCGCCGCATCGCGCATGAGATCAAGAACCCGCTCACCCCCATCCAGCTTTCGGCGGAACGGCTGAAGCGCCGCTACCTGAAGCAGATCACCAACGACCCCGAGACCTTCGTGGCCTGCACCGACACCATCGTGCGTCAGGTGGGCGATATCGGCCGCATGGTGGACGAGTTCAGCGCCTTCGCCCGCATGCCCCAGCCGGTGATCCGGCCGGAAAACCTGTGCCAACTGGTGCGCGAAAGCCTGGTGCTGCAGCGCGACGCCCACCCCGACATTGTCTACACCACCGACTTGCCGCAGGAGGAGCCGGTGGTGCCCTGCGACCGCCGGCTGTTCGGCCAGGCGCTGACCAACCTGCTGCAGAACGCCGCCGACGCCATTGCCATGCAGCACCAGGAACCCGGCGCCCCGCCCACGCCGCCCGGCATGCCCACCGGCCGGGTGCTTGGCCACATCACCCTGCGGCTCAGCCCGGGTGAGGATGTGATGCGCGTGGCGGTGGAGGATGACGGCGCCGGCCTGCCTTCGGGCGAGGATCGCGACCGCCTGACCGAGCCCTATGTGACCCATAAACCCAAAGGAACCGGCCTTGGCCTTGCCATTGTCAAAAAGATCATGGAGGACCATGGCGGCCGGCTGGTACTGGAAGACCGGGGCGAGGGGGAGGCAGGCGCGCGGGCCGTGCTTGTGCTACCCTGGCGCGCCGCGTCGGAACGGGGCATGACGGCGGAACAACCAGGGCCGGAATCGCGCCGGGCTGCACAGCAGGATGGACCAGTGGATGACAAGGGTTTGAGGCGCGCGCATGGCGCATGAAATCCTCATCGTCGATGATGAGCCGGATATCCGTGCCCTGATCGAGGGCATCCTCTCGGATGAAGGCTACGACACGCGACAGGCCTACAACAGCGACACCGCGCTGGCGGCGTTCCGCGCCCGCCGGCCGTCGCTTGTCATCCTCGATATCTGGCTGGCCAATTCCAAGCTGGATGGCCTCGGCATTCTGGAGGTGATGAACCGCGAGGAGCCGCAGGTTCCCGTCATCATGATCTCCGGCCACGGCACCATCGAGACGGCGGTCCAGGCCATCCAGATCGGCGCCTATGATTTCATCGAAAAGCCGTTCAAGTCAGACCGGCTGCTGCTGTTCGTCGCCCGCGCCCTGGAAGCCTCGCGGCTGCGGCGCGAGAACAGCGAACTGCGCCTGCGCGCCGGGGCCGAGACCGACCTCGTCGGCGTCTCCCAGGCCATTGCCCAGTTGCGCGGCGCCATCGACAAGGTGGCCCCCACCGGCAGCCGTGTGCTCATCTCCGGCCCGGCCGGCGCCGGCAAGGAAGTGGCGGCGCGGATGATCCACGCCCGCTCGCGCCGCGCCGACGGTCCCTTCATGGCGCTGAACTGCGCCACACTGAACCCGGCCCGCTTCGAGGAAGAACTCTTCGGCGTGGAGCCCGGCGCCGATACCACCCAGCAGCCCCGGCGCTCCGGCGTGCTGGAACGCGCCCATGGCGGCACCCTGCTGCTGGACGAAGTGGCCGACATGCCGCTGGAAACCCAGGGCAAGATTGTCCGCGCCCTGCAGGAACAGGGGTTTGAGCGCATTGGCGGCGCGGTGCGGGTGAAGGTGGATGTGCGCATCATCGCCACCACCAACCGCGACCTTCAGGCCGAGATCACCGCCGGCCGCTTCCGCGAGGACCTGTACTACCGCCTGGCCGTGGTGCCGCTGAAAATGCCGGCCCTGCGTGAGCGCCGCGACGACGTGCCCGCCCTGGCCCGCCACTTCATGCTGCGCTCCGGCGCCACCTCCGGCATGGCACCGCGCGAGTTGGCCGAGGACGCCCTGGCCGCCATGCAGGCCTATGAATGGCCCGGCAATGTGCGCGAACTGCGCAACCTCATCGACTGGCTGCTCATCATGGCCCCCGGTGAATCGCGCGAGGCCATTCGCGCCGACATGCTGCCTCCCCAGGTGGGCGCCGCCGCCCCGGCCATGCTGAAGCTGGACCGCAGCAGCGAGATCATGACCCTGCCTTTGCGTGAGGCGCGGGAGCTGTTCGAGAAGCAGTATCTGGAAGCCCAGCTGCTGCGCTTCGGCGGCAATATCAGCCGCACCGCCAATTTCGTCGGCATGGAACGCAGCGCGCTGCACCGCAAACTGAAATTCCTCGGCGTGCATGCCGAGGACCGCACGCCCGCCCTGCCTGGCGCGCCGCAACCCGCCACCGCCAACGGCGGCTGAGGCCGCGCCCCGGGGAAACCATGTCTCGCATTGCCTATGTCAACGGCCGCTACTGTGACCAGCGCCTGGCCGAAGTGAATATCGAGGATCGCGGCTACCAGTTTGGCGATGGCATCTACGAGGTGGTCCACCTCTACCGCGGCAAGCTGGTGGACGCAGACCGCCATCTGGGCCGGCTGGAGCGCTCGCTGAAGGCCATTCGCCTGCCCAGCCCCATGCCCATGGCCGCCCTGCGCCTGGTGCTGCGGGAAGTGGCGTTGCGCAACCGCATCACCGAGGGCCTGATCTACATGCAGGTGACGCGTGGCGTGGCGCCGCGTGACCACGCCTTCCCCAAAACCCCGGTGCCGCCGGCCCTGGTGGTTACCTGCAAGCGCATCCCCGCCTATCCCACCAATATCGACAATTGGACCGGCACGGCCATCACCCTGCCGGACCTGCGCTGGGCGCGGGTGGACATCAAGACCACCAACCTGCTGCCCAATGTGCTGGCCCGCCAATTGGCGCGTGAGGCCGGCGCCACCGAAGCCATCCTCTACGACAAGAAAACCGGCATGGTCCGCGAGGGCGCCGCGACCAATTTCTGGATTGTGGATGCCGATGGCGTGCTGCGCACCCGCCACCTGGACCATTCCGTGCTGCCCGGCTGCACGCGCGATGCCCTGATCGCCGAGCTGAAGGCCGATGGCATCGCCTTCCTGGAAAAAGAGTTCACCGTGGCCGAGGCCCGCAATGCACGGGAAGCCTTCATCACCTCCGCCACCAGCTTCGTGAAGCCCATGGTGAAGCTGGACGGCGCCCCGGTGGGCGATGGCCTGGTCGGCCCGGTCTCCCGCGCGCTGTTTGACCTCTTCGCCCGCCACGTGAAGGGCAACGCGTGAAGCTGCCGCACCCAACCGCCATCATCTGGGACTGGGACAACACCCTGGTGGATGGCTGGGCCGCCATCACCGCGGGCCTCAACGCCGCCTTCACCGAACACGGCCTGACCCCCTGGACGCTGGACGAGGTGAAGGCCCGCGTCCGCCGCAGCCTGCGGGAAACCTTCCCGGATATTTTCGGCGCCCGCTGGGAAGCGGCGCGCGACACCTTCTACCGCGAAGTCCGCGCCCAGCACCTCCAGGTGCTCACCCCCATGCCCGGCGCGGCCGAGGCCCTGGCCGCCGGCGCCGCCCTGGCCCCCATGGCGGTGAACAGCAACAAGCAAGGCCCGCTGCTGCGCGCCGAGGCGGATCAGCTGGGCTGGACGCGCCATTTCACCCGGCTGGTAGGCGCTGGCGATGCCGAGGCCGACAAGCCCAACCCCGCCCCCATGCGCCTTGGCCTGGCCGCCTGTGGCGTGCCGGCGGGGCCCAGCGTCTGGTACATCGGTGACACGGCGCTGGACATGCTGGCCGCCCGCAATGCCGGCTGCACCGGCATTCTGCTGGGCGATGCCGCGCATGATGGCGGCGTCGAGGCCGCTGGCGCCGAGGCGAATTTCGCTGGCGGCCATGCGTTGGCCGCGTACTTGCTTGGCCTTGCCAAGGACCGGGCATAGGGCCAAGTCTGCACTGAATTGCGGGGGCTTGCCCCGCGACGAGCGATGCCACCGGGGAATCCTGGGGCATCCATGACAACAAGAAGGACAGCCGCAATGGCCGCCGAAAAATCCCAGAACGTGCAGGACGTGTTCCTGAATCACGTTCGCAAAAGTAAAACGCCGGTAACCATCTTCCTGGTCAATGGTGTCAAGCTGCAGGGCATCATCACTTGGTTCGACAATTTCTCGGTGCTGCTGCGCCGCGATGGCCATACCCAGCTGGTCTATAAACACGCCATCAGCACGGTCATGCC
>CANFIE010000383.1 GCA_947446625.1 Acetobacteraceae bacterium
CGCCTCGGGCGCGCTGGGGCGTTACCAGATGCTGCCCCAGGCGCTGCGGGATTTGGGCTGGCAGGACGCGAATGGCCACTGGACCGCCACCGCCGCCCGCCACGGCGTGGCCAGCACCGAGCAATTCCTGGCCAACCCCGGCGCCCAGGAAGCCGCCATGACCACGTATTTGGCCCATACCGAGGCACAGCTTTCCCGCAATGGCGCCCTGGCCAAGGCTGGCGGCAGCGTGCCGGGGCTGAATGGCCAGGCCGTGCCGGTGACGGAGGCGGGGCTGATGGCGGCGGCGCATCGGCGTGGCGCCGGCAGCGTGGCGCGGTATCTGGCGCACCGGGTCAACACGCCGGATGCCTCGCTGACGCCGCAGCAGCAGCGCGCCTTCGCCGCGGTGGAACGCCGCCTGCGCGACTTCGCCGAACTGCCCTACGCCACCGCCAGCCGGCGCGGCGCTACGGCGCCTTCCGCATGAACAGCACCGGCATGGCGGCACCGCCCAGCAGCGGCATTTCGCCGGGTTGGTCGGCCAGGTAGCCGAGTTTCTCGTAAAGCGGCACGGCATCCAGATAGGCCCGCAGCATGAAGCGCGTGCAGCCCTGGGCGCGGGCCCGTTCCTCGGCCGCCAGCACCAGCCGCGTGGCCACGCCGCGCCGGGCGGCGCTGGGGTGCACGAAGACCTTGCGGATGCGGCCTTCCCCGGCGGCGCTGGGAATCCAGCCGGCGCTGCCCAGCAGGCGGCCATCGGCCTCGGCCAGCCAAACATCGCTGCGCAGCACGTCGGCGGCGTAGTCGGCGGTGCGGACAAATTCCGCATGCGCCGTCTTGTGCGCAGGCGTGTAGGCCGCGCCCAAGGCTTGGAAGGCAGCGTCGTGCAACTCGGCCACGGCGGCGAAATCCGCCGCCGTGTAGGGCCGCAGCATCACGCCGTGCGGTCCACCCGGCCACCGGCCAGGGCAGCCTGCGCCGCCGCCAGCCGCGCCACCGGCACGCGGTAGGGCGAGCAGGAAACGTAGTCCAGGCCGACATTCTCGCAGAACTGGATGCTGGCGGGGTCGCCGCCATGCTCGCCGCAAATGCCCAGCTTCAACCCCGGCTTCACCCGGCGGCCACGCTCGGCGGCAATCTCCACCAGCGCGCCCACGCCTTCAATGTCGATGGAGACGAAGGGGTCTTTCGGCAGAATGCCCTGCTCGACATAGAGCGGCAGGAACTTGCCGGCATCGTCACGCGACAGGCCGAAGGTGGTCTGCGTCAGGTCATTGGTGCCGAAGCTGAAGAAGTCACCCACCTCGGCGATCTTGTCGGCGGTCAGCGCCGCACGCGGCAACTCGATCATGGTGCCGACCAGATAGTCCACCGTGGTGCCGGATTCAGCGAATACCGCCTTGGCCACGCCATCCACCTGGGCGCGGGTAATCTCCAGCTCGCGCCGCGTCGCCACCAGCGGAATCATGATCTCGGGCACCGGTGCCTTGCCGGTTTCCTTGGCCACAATCACCGCTGCCTCAAAGATCGCGCGGGCCTGCATCTCGTAGATCTCCGGGTAGGAAATCCCGAGGCGACAGCCGCGATGCCCGAGCATCGGGTTGGCTTCCGCCAGCTCCGCCGCGCGGCGCGTCATCGTCGCCATATCGGCGCCCAGCGCGTCGGCCACTTCGCGCATCTCGGCTTCCGCATGCGGCAGGAATTCATGCAGCGGCGGGTCCAGCAACCGAATCGTCACGGGCAGCCCGGCCATGATGCGGAACAGCTCGCAGAAATCATCGCGCTGGAACGGCAGCAGCCGCGCCAGGGCTTCGCGCCGGCCCTGCTCGGTCTCGCTCATGATCATCTGCCGCACCGCGCCAATGCGCGCCGGGTCGAAGAACATATGCTCAGTGCGGCACAGGCCAATGCCCTCGGCGCCGAACTTGCGGGCGGTATCGGCATCCAGCGGGGTTTCCGCATTGGCGCGCACCTTCAGGCGGCGCACCTGGTCGGCCCATTCCATCAGGGTGCTGAAGTCGCCGGACAGCTTCGGCTCAATCATCGCCACGCTGCCGATGAACACCTCGCCGGTCGCGCCATCCAGCGTGATGGTCTCGCCGGCCTGCACCACATGGCCACCGGCCGAAAGCTGCTGGCTGGCGTAATCAATGGTGACGCCACCGGCACCGGCCACGCAGGGCCGGCCCATGCCACGCGCCACCACGGCGGCGTGGCTGGTCATGCCGCCACGCGCCGTGAGGATGCCGCGGGCCGCGTGCATGCCATGGATGTCTTCCGGGCTGGTCTCGATGCGCACCAGAATCACCGCCTCGCCCTTGGCGGCACGGGCCTCGGCTTCATCGGCGTTGAACACCACCGTGCCGCAGGCCGCGCCCGGGCTGGCGGGCAGGCCGCGAGACAACAGCTTACGCGGAGCCTTGGGGTCCAGCGTGGGGTGCAGCAACTGGTCCAGCGCCTTGGGGTCAACGCGCTGCACCGCTTCCTTCTGGTCGATCAACCCTTCACGCGCCATGTCCACCGCCACCTTCAGGCTGGCGGCGGCGGTGCGCTTGCCGTTGCGGGTTTGCAGCATGTACAGCTTGTTCTGCTGCACCGTGAACTCAATATCCTGCATGTCGCGGTAGTGCCGCTCCAGCGTCTCCCGCACTTTTACCAGCTCGGCATAGGCGGCGGGCATGGCCACTTCCATGCTGCGCTCATGCGGCTTGGCCTTCAGCTGCGCCATGGGCTGCGGCGTGCGAATGCCGGCCACCACATCCTCGCCCTGCGCGTTGATCAGGTATTCGCCGTAGAAGATGTTCTCGCCCGTGCTCGGATCACGCGTGAAGCACACGCCGGTCGCGCAATCCTCACCCATGTTGCCGAACACCATGGCCTGCACATTCACTGCCGTGCCCCAGCTGGCGGGAATGTCGTGCAGGCGCCGATAGGTATTAGCGCGCGGGTTCATCCAGCTGCCAAACACCGCGCCGATGGCGCCCCAGAGCTGGTCATGCGGGGTTTGCGGAAACGGCTTGCCGGTCACTTCGGCCACCATTTCCTTGTAGCCGGTCACCACGCCGCGCCAGTCATCGGCGGTCAGCGCCGTGTCCTCATCCACGCCACGGTCATGCTTGGCGCCTTCGATCACTTCCTCAAACCGGTGATGGTCCACGCCCAGCACCACGCTGCCATACATCTGGATGAAGCGGCGGTAGCTGTCCCAGGCGAAGCGCGGGTCGCCGCTCGCAATGGCCAGGCCTTCCACCGTGGCGTCGTTCAGGCCGAGATTCAGCACCGTGTCCATCATGCCCGGCATGGAAACCCGGGCGCCCGAGCGAACCGAGACCAGCAGCGGCTTTTGCGTGTCGCCGAATTTCAGCCCCACCGCGGCTTCAATGCGCGCCAGCGCGGCCGCCACCTGGCTGCCCAGCTCCACAGGGTATTTCTGCCCGTTGTCGTAGTAGTGGGTGCAGACCTCGGTGGTGATGGTGAAGCCGGGCGGCACGGGCAGGCCGATGCTGGCCATCTCGGCCAGGTTGGCGCCCTTGCCCCCCAGCAGGTTCCGCATATCCGCCTTGCCTTCATTGTGGCCGGCGCCGAAGCTGTACACCCACTGTGTCATCTGGCGGTCTTCCTTTTGCATTACGCGTGGCGGACTGCGAATAAAGCCCGGCGCCCCGCCTTGCCTTTGCGCCCGAGCAAACCGGACTGCAAAGACGGGGCCAGCGCCAGAAAAATCAGCCTTCGATCTTCGCCAGGTCGGCGACGGAATCCATGGCGGCCCGCAACCGGGCCAGCAAGGCCAGCCGATTGCGGCGGAACTGCGGTTCGTTCACCAGCACCTTGTCGAAGAAGGCATCCAACGGCGCCCGCAGCGTGGCCAGGGCGGCCATGGCTTCGGCGAATTTTTCCGCGTTCAGCAGGCGGGCGGCCTCGGGCGCGGCGGTTTCAAGCGCTGCGGCCAGGGCCTGTTCCTCGGGCAGCGCCAGTTCGGCGGGGTTCACCGCTTCATTGGCGTAGCTCAGGCCGTCCTTCTTCTCCTCAATGCGGAGGATATTGGCGGCGCGGCGATAGGCGGCCAGCAGGTTGGCGCCGTCCTCGGATTCCACCAGGGCACGCAGGGCATCGGCACGGGCCAGCAGGCGGGTGAGGTCGTCATCCGGGCTGGTGCCAAGTACGGCGGCCACCACATCGTGGCGCGCGCCCTCGGCGCGGAGCTGGACGCGGAGGCGGTCTAGGAGAAAGTCGAGCAGCGAGGCAAGGGTTTCAGCA
>CANFIE010000384.1 GCA_947446625.1 Acetobacteraceae bacterium
ACAAGGTGAGCGGCCTGACGGTGCTGTATTCGATTTTGATGGCGCTGTTGCACCGCGAGCGCGGCGGTGTGGGACAGGAGGTGGAGGTGGGGATGTTCGAGACCATGTCCGCCTTCGTGCTGGCCGAGCATATCAATGGCGCGGTGTTTGAGCCGCCGATGACGCCGCCGGTTTATCCGCGTGTGGTTTCGCCGGACCGCAAGCCGTACCGCACTGCCGATGGCTACATTGCCTTGCTGATCTACAACGACAAGCAATTCCGCGCCTTTGCCGGGCTGGCGGGGAACCCCGAGTGGACGGCCGACAAGCGCTTTCATGTGCTGGCGACGCGGGCGAAGGCGATTGATGAGTTCTACGCCCATGTGGCGGCGACGCTGGCCGGGCGGGACAGCGCGTTTTGGCTTGAGGGCTGCGAGCGGTTGGGGATTCCGGCGGCGAAGATCAACGACACCAGCGATTTGCTGACCGACCCGCATTTGCACGCCATTGGCTTCTGGCAGACCCAGGACACCAAGGAAGGCAAGATGCGGTTTCCCGGCATTCCCACCTGGTTCAGCGAGACGCCGGGGGCGATACGCGAGGCGGGGCCGGGCCTGGGCGAGCATAGCGCGCAGGTGCTGGCCGAGGCTTGCTACAGCACCGCCGAGGTGGCGGCGCTGTTTGCCAGCGGCGCGGTGTTTACCAGCCCAAGGCCTGGCGCAGCATAACTTCCGGCTCGGCGCAGGCGGTGCCGCGCCAGGCGATGTGCTGGTCTGGCCGGATCAGCAGCATTTGCGTGCCATAGATTTCGGTGAGGCGGGCTTCCTGCGGCGCCAGTACCGTGAGCGGCACGCCCATGCGGCGGGCGGCGCGGATGATGGCCTCGCTGGGCGCCATGCCGATGGCGAGCAGGGTGAACCAGGGGCCGAGTTGGTCATAGAGCGCGGTGCCATCTGCCAGGAAAACGCTGGGCAGGCGCACGCCGGGGACCGTGGTGGGGGTGTAGGTGAAGGGGTCGTCGGGGGCTGCTTCGCCGTCATGGTGGATGAGGGGTGAGGCGCTGTAGCAGTAGCCGTATTCGATGCCCCAGCCTTCGTTTTCGCCATTGCCGAGGGCGCCGATCTTGGCGCCGCATTCCTGCCGGGCGGCTTCCGAACTGTGCAGGGTTTCGCCGTAGTGGGCGTAGAGCTCGCCGATTTTGATGCGGATATCGGTGTGGCGGGCGCTGCCGGCGCGGTTGCGCAGGCCGATGGCGTGGCGTTCGGTGTGGATGCTTTCCAGCAGCCTGGGGCCGCCGAGGCCGCGCAGGGCGATGGCGAATTTCCAGGCGACATCGAGCGCGTCGCCGATGCCGGTGTTCATGCCGTAGCCGCCCGTCGGGATGTATTGGTGGGCGGCGTCGCCAGCCAGCCAGACGCGGCCTTCGCCGTAGCGTTCCGCCACCAGCAGATGCGGCGTCCAGTGGTTGGCGACGAGGATTTCGTACTCGAAATCGGTGCCGGCGAAGGCGCGGAGCATGGCGTGGGGCTCGGCATCCTCGGGCGCCATGCCGGGCGGGAAGCGGCTTTGCAGGGTCCAGATGTCGATGTCGTTCTGGGCGATGATGGTGCCGAAGCCGGATTGGTAGTGCCAGGCCTGGCCGAAGCGTTGGGTGAGCAGCGGGTCGGTGCTGCGGAAATGCGTCATGAAGCGGGGCATGACCGCGGCCGTGCCTTCCAGCTTGATGCCGAGGGAGCGGCGGACATTGCTGGCGCCGCCATCGCAGCCGGCCAGGTATTGGCAGCGGATGGTCTCGATCTCGCCGCTTTCGGTGTGGCGCAGGGTGGCGGTGACGCCTTCGGCGTCCTGCACGCAGCTTTCAAAGCCGATGCCCCAGCGGGCTTCGATGAGCGGTTCCGCCTTGATGGCGGTGGCGAGGACGGGCTCGATTTCAACCTGGCTGACGCGCATGGGTGCTTCGCGCGGCATTGAGCCATTGTTGGTGGCGCGGATCTGCGTGCGCCATTCATCCACGCTGGGGTAGCGGAAGCGGTGGAGTTCGTGGCCGACCAGGTTGGTTATCCAGGTGACGTCGAAATTGTTGGCGCTGGCGACGGCGACTTCGCGCAGTTGGTCCACCACGCCCGCCTGGCGGAAGATTTCCATGCTGCGGGCATTGGTGATGTCCATCTTCGGATGCTGGGTGGTGGTGGGGTTGCGTTCCACCAGCATGCAGCGCACGCCGAAGCCGGCCAGCAGCTTGGCGAGCGTCATGCCCACGGGGCCACCGCCGGCGATGAGGACTGGTACTGTTTGCATTTGGGCGCCTCCGTCTGGGTGCAGTTTCCGCCTTGTCGCGCCCACCGCAAGGGGCAAGTGTGCAGCCAAGACGGGAGGACATGGCATGCTCGGCAGGAGAGGCATTTTCGCGGGGCTGGGGCTGGCATTGCCGCTGGGCGCCAGGGCGCAAGGGAGTTGGCCGGAGCGGCCGGTCTCGGTGGTGAATCCCTTTGCCGCTGGCGGGTTCACCGATGGGTTTGGCCGGACGATCTTCGCGCAGATGCAGCGGGCGTTGGGGCAGCCCTTTGTGGTGGATTACCGGCCCGGCGCCGGGGCCACGCTGGGGGCGGCGCATGTGGCCCGCAGTGCCGCCGATGGTTATACCTTGTTGTACAGCCCGACCACGGCCTGGGTGCTGGCGCCGTATCTGTACCGCAACCCGGGCTATGATCCGCTGAAGGATATTACGCCGCTGGGCATCATTGCCGAGACGCCCATGGTGCTGTGTACCCGGGCGGCGCTGCCCTTCCGGCAAATGCGGGAGCTGGTGGCGGCGGCGCGGGCCGAGCCGGGCAAGTTCAGCTATGCCAGTGCCGGGGCGGGCAGCCTGCCGCACATCATGGGCACGCTGCTGGCCAGCGAGGCGCGGATGGAGGTGAACCACGTGCCCTATCGGGGTGGTGGGCCGGCGATGAATGATTTGGTGGCCGGGCATGTGGACATGTTCTGGGAGGCGATTCCGAACGTGACCCAGCATGTGGAAAGCGGCCGGGTGCATGCGCTGATGATCAGCGGCGCGGCGCGCAGCCCGGCATTGCCCAATGTGCCGACCGTGACCGAGGCCGGCTTTGCCGCGCTGAACCTGACGAGTTGGATTGCCATGGGCGGGCCGGCGGGAATGCCGGCCGGGGTGGTGGCGACGCTGAACCGCGAGATCAACGCCGCCCTGGCCAGCCCCGAGGTGCGGGAGAACATGGCCAGGCTTTCGCTGGTGGCGGTGGGCGGGGCGCCGGCCGTGATGGCCGAGCGCATGGCCCGGGAAGGCGCGCTCTACCGCCGGATAATCACTGAGGGGCGGATATCGTTGGAATGAAGCCGGCGGGGCGCTTGGCCATGGCCAGCGCCTCGGCCACGGGCTTTTCCGGGTTCCAGTCCCGCCCGACGATGCGCTGGGCGGTGACGCCCTTGGCTTCGTCCGAGAGCAGCCATTGCAGCGGGGCGACCATGACCTCGGGCTGGATCAGGGCGCTGCGGTCCGGCGCGCTGCGGTTGGGCACGAAGCGCGTGTTGGTGGCGCCGCCCGGGACCAGCACATTGGCGGTGATGTTGTGCGGCGCGAGCTCGCGGCTCCAGATGACGGTGCACGCTTCCAGCGCCGCCTTGGAGGGGCCGTAGGGCGAGTAGTTCTGGTTCAGCATGGTGAAGTAGCTGGTGGTGACGTTGATGATGCCGCCGCCGCCCTGCTTGATGAGTTGCGGCACGGCGGCCTTGGACATGCGCCAGGTGCCGTTGAGGTTGACGTCCACCAGGCGGGTCCAGGCGGGCTCGGGCACTTCCCAGAAGTTGAGGTGCGGGCCTTCTCCGGTGATGCCGCCCATGCCGATGCCGGCATTGTTCAGCAGCACATCCAGCCGGCCGAAATGGCTGAGGCAGGCGGCGACGGCGGCCTCGCATTGCGGGGAACTGGTGATGTCTCCGTGTTGGGTTGCCACGCGGCCGGGATGGGCGGCGGCGAGGGATTGCAGGGCGGCATCCTCCTGCGGGAGATCCATGGCCAGGACGCTGTGGCCCCTGGCCAGGGCCGCCTGCGCCATGATGCGGCCGAGGCCGTTGGCGGCGCCGGTGACGAGGATGATCTTGCTCATGCAGGTTACTCCGCGGTGATGCCCAATTCGCGAATCAACGGCCCGAAGCGGGCGGCGTCGGCGCGGATTTTCGAGGTGACGGTGGCCGGGGTGCCGGGGCTGGGCTGCTGGCCATTGGCGGCGAA
>CANFIE010000385.1 GCA_947446625.1 Acetobacteraceae bacterium
CTGGCCAAGGGCGCCCGCATCAACCAGCCGAATGCCGACGCCCTTTCCCTGGATGAAAGCGCCATCTCCGGCGGCATCAGCCTGCTGGGCGCCCGGCTGGAAGGCACGCTGCGCCTGCGCGGCGCCCGCGTGGCCGGGGAAGTGCTGCTCGCGGAAGGCACCCTCATCAACGCCCCCATGGGCAGCGCAGTGGTGGTGGCCGAAGCCACGCTCGGCGCCCTGCGCCTCTCCGCCGCCACCCTGCACGGCCAGTTGGACCTCACCGGCGCCACTATCTCCGGCGCCGTGGCGCTTGAGAGCGCCACCCTCGCCGCCTCACCGCTGATGCTGACCGCGCTGGAAGCCAGCCGCCTGCGCGCCGCCCAGGGCCTGCGCCTGCGCGATACCACCGTGGCCGGGCAAATCCGGCTGGACGGCGCCGAGATTGGCGACGCCCTGGTGCTGCTCAACCTCACCGTCTCCCCCGCCCCGGCCGCGGCCAGCGCCGCCGCGCTCGCCGACCCCGCCGGCCTGCTCTCGCTGCGCGGCACCCGCGTTGCCGACGCGCTCCGCATCCGCAAGCTCAGCCTGCCGGCCCAGGCGGCGGTGGATTTGCGCGGCGCCCAGGTGGGCACGCTGGAGGATGAAGGCGGCGCCGGCTGGGGCCGCCACGCCCGGCTGCGACTGGACGACTTCACCTACACCCGCCTGGCCGAGCCGCCACGCAACAAGCGCGCCGCCCGCCGCGCCCGGCTGGAATTCCTGCTGCGGCAATACCCCGGTGGCCGCCCGCGCGCCGCCGATTTCTCCGGCCAGCCCTTCACCCAACTGGCCCAGGTACTGCGCGCCACCGGCCATGCCGAGGATGCCGACTGGTTCGCCCGCGCCCGCCGCCGCACCCGCCGCGCCGCCGGCGTCAGCGAACGCCCGCTGGGCACCTGGGCCGACAATCTCGTCGGCTTCTTCTTCGGGGATTTCTACTCCCCCCGCCGCACCCTGGTAACGCTGGCGCTGTTCCTGGCGCTGGGCATGGGCGGGCTATGGGCCGGCAACCTGCAAGGCACGCTGCGCAACGCCCAGGCTGATGCCGAGGCCTGCTGGCTGACCGAGGAGCTGCAAACCCTGGCGGTGGCCGACAAGCACATCCCCGTGCCCAACGCCCCCGCCGCCTGGGAAATGGCCCGCATGGCGGTGGACCTGGCCCTGCCCGGCATTCCGCTGCATTGGGCCGAGCGCTGCGAAGTGGCCGACGGCGCCCTGGCCTGGGAATGGGCGCGGCGGCTGTACCAATGGCTCGGCACCGCGCTGCTGCTGCTGGCCGCCGCTGGCCTCACGGGCCTGTTCCGGCGAGACTGAGCGCGTGATTGGCATAGACTGGGGCACCACCAGCCTCCGCGCCTACCGCCTGGGCGCCCAAGGGCAGGTGCTGGCCCGGCACGACAGCGCCGATGGCATCCTCACCATCCCCCCCGGTGGCTTCCCCGCCGTATTGCAGCGGGTGGCCGGCCCCTGGCTGGCGGCGGGCGAAACCGAGGTACTGCTCTGCGGCATGGTGGGCAGCCGCCAGGGCTGGGCGGAGGCGCCCTACCTGCCCTGCCCCGCCGGCCCGGCGGAACTGGCCGCCAACCTCACCGAACTCGCCTTCCCCGGCGCCCGGCTGCGCCTGGTGCCCGGCCTGGCCACCCGAGACGCCGCCGGCGTGCCGGATGTGATGCGCGGCGAGGAAACCAAGCTGCTCGGCCTGCTGGCGCAAGGCGTGGCAGGCCTGGTCTGCCTGCCCGGCACCCATAGCAAATGGGCCAGCCTGGCCGGCGGCCGCATCCAGGGCTTTGCGACCCACATGACAGGGGAGCTCCGCGCCGTGCTGCTGGGCCATTCCATTTTGGGCCGGCTGGCCCAGCCCGGCGAAAGCCCGGCCGCCTTCGCCCGCGGCGTGGCCCGTTCCGCCCAGCCCGGCGGCCTGCTGCACCACGCCTTCGGCACCCGCGCCCTGGGGCTGCATGGCGAACTGGCCGAGGACGAGACCGCCAGCTACCTCTCCGGCCTGTTGATTGGCCATGAAATCCGCGCCGCCTGGACGCCGGGCCAGCCGGTGCACCTGGCCGCCGCCGCCACCCTGGCAGCGCCCTACGCCCAGGCCCTGGCCCTGCTGGGCATTGCCTGCACCCGGCATGATGACGACGTGGTGACCGCCGGGCTGGCCGCCCTGGCCACGCCGCAGGGCTGAAGCGCGCCAAGCCTCAACGGCATTCCGCAGCGGCGCGGTTGAGCGAGGCAAGGGTGCCATCCTCGCGCCGGAAGCAGCCGCCGCGCCATTGGCCGCGAAACCAGCCATTTTGGCTGTGGAAGTACTCACCGTACCCATCCGGGCGATCATCGCGCCAGTTGCCCTCGTAGCGGTTGCCGTCGGCATAGGTCATCACGCCCTGCCCGTTCCGCCGGTCATCGCGCCACTCACCCTCGTAGCGGTCGCCATCGCCCCAGGTCAGCACACCCCGCCCACTCTTCAGGTTGTCGCGCCACTCGCCTTCGTAGCGCCCGCCATTGGCCCAAATCCGCACCCCGTGGCCATTCCGCCGGCCGTCGCGCCACTCGCCCTCAAAACGCTCACCATTGGCATAGGTCTGCACGCCCCGGCCGTTCTCCAGGCCCAGGCGCCATTCGCCGTCATAGCGGTCGCCATTGGCAAAGGTCCTTATGCCCCGCCCGCTCGGCCGGCTATCGCGCCACTCACCCTCGTAGCGGCCGCCATCGGGATAGGTCAGCGTACCGCGTCCATTCGGATTGTTGTCGCGCCACTCGCCCTCGTAGCGGGCGCCGCTGGCATCAACGTAAACCCCCCGCCCGCTCCGCTGCCCGTCGCGCCATTCACCGTCGTAGCTATCACCATTGGCAAAGGTGCAGCGGGCGCTGCCATGCTTCCGCCCTTCGCGGAAGCTGCCAACGCAGACTGCGCGGCGCGGCTGGCCATCTCGCACCCAGTTCCATTCCTGGCTGCCCTGGCCGCTGGCCGGGCCGCTTGGGCAGGCGCCGCTCCAGCGCACCGTCTCACCTGCCTCGGGGCTCAGGCTCCACATCCAGCAGCCACTCTGCGCATCCACCGCCCAGCCCGGCCGGCCGGGTGCCGCCAACGCCGCAGCCGGCGGCGGCGGGGGGCGGGTCTGGCCCAGGACGGAGGCGGCAGGGGCCGGGGCGGGCAGGACCGGAGCATCCAACGGCGGCGGCTTGGCCCCCTGCGCCCAGCCCGGCCCCACGCCCAGCATCAACCAGGTCCCCAGCACCAGCACCCCCGGCCAAGCCCTGCCCTGCATCTCTCCCCCCCTTTGCGCCGCCGCACCGTTGCTACGCCAGCACAACCCCGCCACCCCGCGCAAGCACACCGCCCCCGCCTGCGCGAAAGCCTTGCTTAACGCCATCAGTTACGGTTGAAACCAAAGCCAAGGGTGCGGCCAACGCGCCCCAATGGCTTCATTGATTCGGGGAAATATCCATGACCACCCGCCGCCATCTGGCCAGCCTTGGCGCTGCCGCCCTTGCCCTGCCCGCCCTGCTGCGTGACGCCCAGGCGCAAACGCCGGAAGTCACGCTCAAGCTGCATCACTTCCTGCCCGCCGTGTCCAACGTGCACCGCTATTTCCTGCAGCCCTGGGCCGAAAAGATCAACCGCGAGAGCAATGGCCGCCTCCGCATCCAGATCTTCCCCTCCATGCAGTTGGGCGGCGCCCCGCCGCAGCTGTTCGACCAGGCGCGAGACGGCATTGCCGACATCACCTGGACCCTGCCCGGCAGCACCCCCGGCCGCTTCCCGCGCATCGAGGTGTTCGAGCTGCCCTTCGTCTCGCACAAGAAGGCCATCGTGAACTGCCTGGCGGTGCAGGAATACGCCGACCGCCATTGCCGCGAGGAATTCGCCGAGGTCCATCCGCTCTGCATCTGGGGCCATGGCGAAGGGCTGATCCACAGCAAGCGCGAAGTGAAGACCATGGAGGACCTGCGCGGCCTGAAGCTGCGCTTCCCCAGCCGCCTGAATGGCGAGGCCCTGCGCGCCCTGGGCGCCAGCCCGGTGGGCATGCCCGTGCCGCAAATCCCCGAAGCGCTGAGCCAGGGCGTCATCGACGGCGCCGTGGTGCCCTGGGAAGTGGCGCCCAGCATCCGGCTGGCGGAAATGGTCCGCAACCACACCGAGATTCCGGGCAGCCCGACGCTCTACATCGCCA
>CANFIE010000386.1 GCA_947446625.1 Acetobacteraceae bacterium
CGCCAACTTTTCCTCGGGTGGCAGGTCGGGGCTGTCGGCAATGTCGTCCGCCGTGCGCACAAACCGATAGAAGGCCATCACCTTGGCCCGCAGCGGCTTGGCCAAAATCAGCGAAGCGGTGGGGAAATTCTCCTCGTCGTGGTCACTCGTGGGGGTGGCGGAAACCGCGACGCTTTGCTGATCCATGGTCTCAAGCCGCGCCCAGCAGGGCGAGCACGGCATCGGCGGCCTCAATCTCCGCCAGCCGGGCCTGGGCGCGGGGCAGCAGGCGGCGCAGGTAGAAATCCGCCAGCGCGGCGTAGCGCGGCTCCAGCGCCGCAGCGCGGGCCAGCTCCCAGCCACCCAGCAGCCAGCCGGCGGCGTCCAGATAGGCCACGGCGGAAGCCTGGGCGGCATCGGGCTTGCCGGCATTGGCCAGCATCCACTCGGTGGCGGCCAGCAGCCCATCGGTCGCGGCGTGCAGGCGCGGGTCGGTGGCGCGCACCTCGGCCAGCAGCGCCTTCATCTCGGCGCCGTTGTCGCGGAACAGCTTGCGCTGCACCAGGTCGATCGCCTGGATGCCGTTGGTGCCCTCGTAAATCGGTGCAATCCGGCTATCGCGCAGAATCTGCGCCGCGCCGGTATCCTCCACAAAGCCCATGCCGCCATGCACCTGCACGCCCAGCGAGGCGACATCCACCCCGCGGTCGGTGCACCAGGCCTTCACGATGGGGATCAGCAGCGCCAGCCGGCTTTCGGCGGCGCTGTTGTGGCGCAGCCGGCCCAGGTCGATGCAATGCGCCGCTTCCAGCACCAGGAAGCGCCCGGCCAGGGTGATGGCGCGCATCTCGGCCAGCATGCGGACCACATCGGGGTGGCGCGCAATGGGCTGGCCGCCCTGGATGCGCTGCGCGGCATAGGCTTCCGCCAATTCCACCGCGCGGGCGCCCATGGCCACGCCTTGCAGGCCAACATTCAGCCGGGCGTCGTTCATCATGGCGAACATGGCGTTCAGGCCCTTGTTCACCTCGCCCACCAGTTCGGCCTCGGCGCCCTCGAACACCATGACGCAGGTGGGCGAGGCGTGAATGCCGAGCTTCTTTTCAATGCCGCCGCAGCGCACCGCATTGGCCTGGCCATTCGGCAGCACCTTGGGCGCGGCGAACAGGCTGATGCCCCGCGTGCCCGGCGGCGCATCCGGCAGCCGCGCCAGCACCAGGTGAATGGTGTTGGGCGCCAGATCATGGTCTCCGAAGCTGATAAAAATCTTCTGGCCATGCAGGGCGTATTTGGAAACCCCATTCCCATCGGGCCCCAGCGGCTCGGCCCGGGTCCGCACCACGGAAAGGTCGCTGCCGGCCTGCGGCTCGGTCAGGTTCATGCTGCCAGTCCATTCGCCGGTCACCATCTTCGGCAGCCAGGCGGCGGCCTGTGCCGGGGTGGCGAAGCGGGTCAGCGCCTCAATGGCGCCGCCGGTCAGCAGCGGGCACAGGCTGAACGACATGTCGGCCGCGCAGACCAACTCCTGCACCGCCACCCACATGCTGGGCGGCAGGCCCTGGCCGCCATATTGCTCGGGCGCCGAAATGCCCTGCCAGCCGGCCTCAACCCAACTCTTGTAGGCGGGGTAGTAGCCCGGCGGCAGCGTCACGGTGCCATTGGCATAGACCGCGCCGTGCTTGTCGGCGTCGCGGCTGCCGGGGAACAGCACCTCGCGGCTGAACTTCTCGGCCTCGCCCAGGATGGCGGTGATATCCTCACCCCCCAGCGGCGCGCCGGCCTCGGCGGCCAGTTCGGGCAGGTGAAACAGGCGGGTCAGGCCGAAGACAAGGTCCTCGGTCGGGGTGGTGGCCAGGGGCGCGGTGCTGCTCATGGCCCGCTTGATAGCAAACCTGCCGGGGGTGGCGCGAGGCCCGCCGCCCAGTTTGCCACGCCGGGCGCCAGGGCCGGGTTGCCCAGCGCCCGCACCAGGGCCTGGCCCAGCAGCGGGCCGAACTTGAAGCCATGGCCGGAAAACCCGCTCATCACCCAGGCGCGCTTGCCCCAGGGCTGCAGAATGAAGCGCTCGGCCTCGGTCACGTCATAGTAGCAGGCGCGGCCACCCAGCACCCGGTACTGGTCCAGCCCCGGCAGGCGGCGGCGGGCTAGGTCCAGAATGGCGCTGATCTCGGTCGGCAGGGCGGCGCGGGTATCCTCGGGGCTGCCGATGCGGGAGAATTTGTGGTCGCCAATCTTCAGGCTGGTGCCGGCCACTGGCGGCACTGCGTAGAAGCCGCCCGAATCGTCCAGGTCCAGCAGCATTGGCGCGGCTTCCCAGGCCGGGCGCAGCGCGGGCGGCGGCTCCAGCATCACCACAATCTGGCGCGAGGGGCGGACCAACTGGTCGAACCACGGAATCAGCCGGCCCAGCCAGGGTCCGGCGGCCACCACCACAATATCGGCGCTGCGCGTGGCGCCACCGGCCAGCCGCACCTGGCCCTTCTCGGCTTCCAGCCACAGCGCCTGGCCCACTTCAAATTCCACACCCAAGGCCATGCAGCGCCGATGCATCGCCACCAGTATGCGCTCGGCCAGCAGCACGCCGCCGGCTTCCATGTAGAAGGCGCTGCCCAGCCCTTGGGGCGAAAGCATGGGGAAGAAGCCGGGCAGTTCCGCCGGGGCCAGCTCCTTCAGCGCATGGCCGGCGGCCAGCAGCGTGGCGCGGCTTTCGGCCAGCCAGCCGGGCGGGCCGCGCCGGGGCGTGGGGCCGGCCATGGCCAGCACACCGGTGGGCACGTACAGCGTCTCGCGCAGCTCCGCCCAAAGCCCGTCCCAGGCATCAAAGGCGGCATCCACCATGGCCTGATAGCCGGCCTCGGCACCGTAGGCGTGGCGGATCAGCCGGTGCTGGTCGTGGCTGCTGGCGCGCGGGCTGGGCACCTGGTCCTGCTCCAGCACGCGCACTTGCCAGCCGGCGCTGGCCAGGGACCGCGCCGCCGAAAGCCCCATGATGCCGGCGCCGATGACCAGCGCGGTGCGGTCAGACCGGGACAAGCCTGGTGATCCGGCTGGGGTTTTGTTCGGCCAGGTAGATCACGCCATCGGGGCCGAGCCACATGCCATGCGCGCCATTCAGCACCGGCCGGCACCGCCCCACCAGCCGGCCAGCGGCATCATACCAGGAAAGCCGGGGGCTATGGTCGGTGACGTAGAAGCCACCATCGGCGGCGCCATGCACATCCATCGGCCGGTAGAGATCAAAGATATCCTGCAGGTGCCGCCCTTCGGCCGTGAACAACTGCACCCGGTTGTTCTCGCGGTCGGCCACCGCCAGGCGGCCATCGGCCAGTACCCAGATGCTGTGCGGCACGCTGAACTCACCGCCGCGCCGGCCCGGGGCGCCCCAGCTTTGCTGCAGCACGCCCGCCGCCGAAAACCGATGCACCTGGGCATGGCCGTAGCCATCGGCCACGAAGATGCTGCCATCCGGCCCGAAGGCCACGTCGCACGGCGCGTTGAACGGCGCACCGGGACGGTGGCGCTGGCCCAGACCGCCCAGCCTTTGCCCCAGGGCGCTGAAAATGATGACCTCATGCGCGTCGCGGTCCACCACAAACACCCGGCCATCGGGGTGCGGGGTGAACATGTGGCCATCCGCCACCTCGGCACCGCCCCAGGCGGCCAGGCGGCGGCCATCCGGTGTCAGCACCACAATGGCGGGGGTGGCCTCATCCACCAGCGGGTCGGCGCGCAACTGCACCAGCACGCTGCCGTCGGGTGTGCAGGCTACATCGGTCACTGCGCCAGGGCCTGCGGGCAGGTCGCCGAAGGGGCGTTCCACCCGGTAGCGCTGGGTGCCGAGGGAAACGTAAAGCTGATGTCGGGGCATGGCTGACCTGATAGCAGTTCCGCGGGCGTGGCGGCACCCTGCGGCAGGCGCGGCCTTGCTGGCAAGCGGCTGGCGCGCATGGCATAGCCGAAGCATGATACTTGCCCCCGCCACCAGCACCGCCGCTCCTCGCCACCAGCGCGCCAATGGCGCGGCGCGGGTGGAATTCCGGCTGACGCCGCGCGGCACGGCGCTGGCCGAGTTGTACCAGCAGGCGCCGCTGCGCATTCTGTTCCCCACGCCCGAGCCGGACGAGCCGCCCACCGCCGCGCTGGTGAACTGCGCCGGCGGCCTGGCCGGCGGCGATGCCCTGGCTACCGAGGTGTTGCTCGGCCCC
>CANFIE010000387.1 GCA_947446625.1 Acetobacteraceae bacterium
CGACGAACGCTCCATCGCCGCCGTCTGGCACCGCATCGGCACACTACTCGGTGAGTTCTCTCCCGCCGAGTGCGCCAACTACCTCAGTCACGCAGGATACGCTTCAGTGTAAACGGATCATGCTCTAGCTGGCAAAGGAGCTCAAGGCGCCGCGACGCCGCGCCATTCCGCAGGTTTGCGGAACACGGCTGCAAGCCAAAATATCGAATAATATCAATGGATTATTACTGGCGGACGAGGTGGGATTCGAACCCACGATACGCTATTAACGTATACGCACTTTCCAGGCGCGCGCCATCGACCACTCGGCCACCCGTCCGTCGCAGGGGCCGGGGTATAGTCAAGCTCAGCGCCCCCGGCAACCGCATTTCTGCGCCCGCCCTACAACGGCACCGTCACCGTCACCCGCACCGCCACCGGCTCCACCGGGTGGAAATGCCGGTCCGCCAACGGCGCCGCCTCCCCCCGCAGCTGCGAGGCGTACCAATAATCCACCTGGCTCGCCCGCCCGCCCAACAGGTTCAGCACATCCAGCCGCGCCTGCACCCCGCTCTCAAATCGGTAGCCGCCGCGCAGGTTAACCAGGGCCGAGCCACGCGACCGCACGCTGTCATCCGCTACCAGCGGCCGCGGCCCAAACACCCGCAACCTGGCCGCGCCAAACCAGCCTGGCCCGGCCTCGCCCAGCATCAGCCCGGCCGCCGCCACCAGCCCGGGCGCGCCCGGAATCCGGCTGCCCCCCACCTCCCCGGCCGCCGCAGGGCCGGTAAACCGCGCCTGGGTGGCCGCCAGGTCGGCATCCAGCCCCAGCCAGGGCAGCGGCTGCCAATGGTTGGTCCACTCCACCCCAACGCGGCGGGAAGGCCGGCTGGCCTGGGTGGTGCCGGCATCGCCCACAAACACAATCTCGGAACCAAGGGTCAGCCCAAACACCGCCAGGCTGCTCTCCGCAGCCGCACCCCACCGATGCCGCAGCCCCACCTCCGCCCCCTTGGCCCGCACCAGCAGCGGCACCCGCGCCAGCCGGTTCAGCGGGTCCACCGGGTCCACCGCAATGGTGGCGCCGCGCAGGTCATTGCTGTGGAAGCCGGTGCCCAGGTTCACAAACAGCTCGGTCCCGCGCCACGGCCCCAGCACCAGCCCGGCCTTGGGGCTGGCCATGAAGGCCGCCGCCTCGCCCGAATTCGCCGCCAGGTCGCTCCGCACCCGGCCGCCCACCCAATCCCCGCGCAGGCCCAGGGTGGCCCTCAGCCAGTCCGTCGCCCGCAGCGTCGCATCACCCCACAGGCCCAGGCTGCCCTCGCGCACCGCATCGGTCCGCACCGTGGCCAGCCAGGCCCGGTCCTGCGTCCGCGCCAGCCCCAGCCGAATATCGTCAAACCGCGTCTGCACCCCCACCCGGCTTTGCAGGGCGCGGCCCAGCAGTTCGCCGTCCATGGTGTGGCTGGCATTCACCCCCAGCAGCCAGCGGCGGTCCTGCTGATGAAACTGGTCGCCCCGCAGCGGGTCGGCCATCTGGTAGGTAAAGTCGTTGTACAAATCCAAGGTCGAGCGCACGGCATAGCCATTCACCCGGGTGAAGCCATGCTCGCCCTCGCGGTGCCAACTGCCCGAGAGGCTGAACCGCTGCGTCGCCCCGCCATCGCTCGGCGCCAGCGTGCCATATCGCCCGATCAACCCGCCCGAGACCGCCCGCGCCGGCACCTGGTCGGTGGCGTTCCAGCGGCTGGCATAGGCCATGGCGGTCAGCGCAAAGCCCTCGGCGGCACTGCCCTGGCTGTAGCGCGCCAGCCCGTTCAGCCGGCGCAGCCCGTCGTCATGCTGCCAGGGGCCGTCATAGCGCCCCACCTCCCCGGCCAGCAGCAGGGTGCCCGGCCCCAGCGCCATGCTGCCCGCCGCCAGCCCGCGCCAATAGCCAAAGCTGCCCCCGGTCACCTGCAGCATCGGCCGCGGCAGCGCATTGGCCAGGCTAATCCCCACCGCCCCGGCCGCGGCAAAATCCCCCAAATCGGCGGCATAAGGCCCCTTGCGCACCCGCAACCCGCCCAGCACCTCCGGGATCAGAAAATTCGCATCGGCATAGCCCTGGCCATGCGCATGGGTCCGCAGGTTCAGCGGCATGCCATCCAGCGTCAGCGCCAGATCAGTCCCATGGTCCAGGTTGAAGCCGCGCAGAAAATACTGGTTCGCCTTGCCCTCGCCGCTGTGCTGGCTGGCAATCAGCCCCGGCGCCGCCTCCAGCAGCTCCGCCACCCGCGCCACCGGCCGGGCGGCAATCTCCTCGGGCGTTACGTTGTGCTCACTCGCCGCCCGCGCCTCGGCTGGCGAGCTTCCCACCACCACCGTCTCCGGCAATTCCGTCGCCGGCTCCCCCTGCCCCCAGGCCGAGCCAGCAACCAGCCAGGCGGCGCTGCACAGCAAGGCAAGGCGCATTCACACAATCCACTGGAAACCGGGCGGACCTTGTCACGCCGCCTTGCCCCGGCAAACCCGCAAAAGCCTATTCCGGCTGAATCCCGGCCACCCGCATCAATTCCCGGTTGCGCCGCCGGTCCGCCACAATCCGCGCCAGCATGTCGGCCCGGCCCCGTGCCGCCGGTATCAGCCCATTCTCCGCCAGCTTGGCCGCCGCCGCCGGGGTGGCGAAGGCCCGCTTCGCCGTCTCCTCCAACTGCGCCAGCAGCGCCGGCGGCGTGCCAGCCGGCGCCGAAAGGCTGTACCAGGGCAGCATCACAAAATCCTGGTAGCCCAGTTCCACCATGGTCGGCAGTTCGGGGAAGCTCGGTATCCGGTTGGGTGAAGGCGTCGCCAGCGCCCGCAGCCGCCCGCCCTGCACATGCGGCAGTGAGGCCGCCATGGTGGTGAAGATCACATCCGCCCGCCCGGCGATGATCTCAATCAGCGCCGGCGGCGTGCCATTGAACGGCAAGTGCAGCATCTCAATGCCGTTGCGCCGGCAGAAATCCACCCCCAGCAGATGCGCCACCGAGCCAACGCCCCAGCTGGTATAAACCAGCTCCCCGGGCCGCCTTTTCGCCTCGGCCACCAGCGCCGCCACGCTCGCCCATTTCGGGTTGGCCGCCACAAAGTACAACGCCTCGCTCAACAGCGAGACATGGGCGAAATCCGCATCCGGATCGAAGCCCGGATTCTTGTAGGCAAACTGCGCCATGGTGAAGGTCACATTGGTCGCCAGCAGCAAGGTCGCGCCATCCGGCCTGGCCCGCGCCACATGCCGCGCCGCCACGGTGGTGCCGGCGCCGGGCCGGTGCTCGTTCACATAGGTGCCGCCAAACCGCTCGGTGAAGCCATCGGTCAGCACCCGGCTGGTCACCTCCTGCCCGGCGCTCGGCGAATAGGGCAGCACAATCGAAACCGGCCGCCCCTCGGCAAACCCCTGCCCCTGCCCCCGCGCGACCAAGGGCGCCCCCAAGGCGGCGGCCAATACGCCGCGCCGCTGCCAGGCCGTGTTCATCATCACTCGCATTCCCTACAAATAACTCGCGGCCAAGGCCTGGCCATCACCACCACGCAGCAACTCCTCGCTGGCGCCCTGCAGCACCACCCGCCCGCGCCGCAGCACCAACCCCTGGCGCGAAACCCGCAGCGCCAGATTCGCCATCTGCTCGGCAATCACCACGGTAATGCCGCTGCGCGCCGCATACTCGGTAATGAACCCATAGATCTGCTGCACAATAATCGGCGCCAGCCCCAGCGAAGGTTCGTCCAGCAGCAAGAACCGCGGGCTCCGAATGGTCGTGCAGCTCAGAATCACCATCTGCTGCTGACCGCCGCTCAGCAGCCCGGCCGCCACCCGCGCCTTGGCCTGCAAAATCGGAAAGCGCTCATACACCTCACCCAGCGCCTTCGGCAGCGGCACCGTGCGCGCACCGTAATGCCAGGCCAGCTTCAGGTTGTCCTCCACCGTCAACTGCCGGAACAGCCGTCGCCCTTCCATGGCATGCGCCAGCCCCAGCCTGGCCCGCGCCGGCGGAGACAGCGCCGTCACATCCCGTCCATCCAGCAGCACCTGCCCCGCCGCCACCGGCGCCACCCCGGTTATCGCCCGCAGCAGAGAAGACTTCCCCGCCCCATTCGCCCCCAGAATGGCGGTAATCCCGCCCGGCGCCGCCGCCAGCGAAACCCCTTCCAGCGCCTGCACCGCGCCA